>NZ_JBMDIX010000032.1:0-75022 GCF_057808915.1 Rhodococcus sp. FG69
GCCCGGCTTCTTGAATCCGGACTTGACTGCCAGGCCCTTGGGCTTGACGGTCGGCGTCGACTCGGTTGCCTCGGCCGTCGCTGCCTCGGCCGGCTCTGCGGGCGTATCAGCTGAAGGCGTTGCCGCTGCGGGCTTGGGTGCTGCAGCTTTCGCGCCCGGTGCCTTGCCCTTGATCGCGAGACCCTTGCCGCCCGGTGCCTTTGCTCCACCGGCCATTCCGAGGCCCTTGGGCTTGGACGGAGCGGCAGGCGTTGCTGGAGCGTCGTCCGAGGACTCGGCGGCTGGCGCTGCGTTGCCGGGGGTCTTCGCTCCCGGCGCCTTTGCGAGCCCCTTCATCTTCAAACCGCCGCCTGCTTTGGGCGCTGGCGCTGTGGGAGCGGACTTCGACTCTGCAGGCTCTTCGACGGGTTGGATGCGCTGGGCTTCTTCGACCTCAGCGGCCTTCGCGGTGACCAACTCCTCCTCGGGAGTGCGCTCACGCGGAATGACCTTGATGTTCTCGGCCAGCACCGACGCGTCGACGCGGGTGATCGACTCGAGCATCAACTGCGCGACATCGACGACCTCGACGCCCTCGTGTGCGCCACCTTCCTGTCGTGCGGTGACACCGTCGGTGAGCATGACGCGGCAGAACGGGCAACCGGTAGCGATCTTCTTCGGGTTCATCGACAGTGCTTCGTCGACCCGGTCGATGTTGATGCGCTTGCCGATGTTCTCTTCCATCCACATGCGTGCACCACCGGCACCACAGCACATGGACCGCTCACCGTGGCGCGGCATCTCCTTGAGATTGGAGCCCGACGCGGCCATGAGCTCGCGGGGAGCGTCGTAGACCTTGTTGTGACGGCCGAGGTAGCACGGATCGTGGTACGTGATGTCCTGGCTGACGGAGGCCACCGGGATCAGCTTCTTCTGCCGCACGAGACGGTTGAGGAGCTGCGTGTGGTGGACCACCTCGTAGTCACCGCCGACCTGCGGGTACTCGTTTCCGAGCGCGTTGAAGCAGTGCGCACAGGTGACGACGATCTTCCGCTTCTGCTGCTCGACGCCCTCGAACACACTGTTGAGGGTCTCGATGTTCTGCATTGCGAGCTGCTGGAACAGAAATTCGTTGCCTGCGCGGCGAGCCGAGTCACCGGTGCAGGTCTCGTCGGCGCCGAGGACCATGAACTTCACGCCCGCGGTGGCGAGCAGTTCGGCGACTGCCTTGGTGGTCTTCTTCGCGCGGTCTTCGTATGCACCGGCGCAGCCGACCCAGAACAGGTACTCGTAGTCCTGGAACGAATCGGCGTCCTGGCCGAAGACGGGGATGTCGAAGTCCATCTCGTTGATCCAGTTGAGACGGTCCTTCGAGTTCTGGCCCCACGGGTTGCCCTTGTTCTCGAGGTTTTTGAACAGGCCGGCCAGCTCGGACGGAAACTCCGACTCGATCAGAACCTGGTAACGGCGCATATCGATGATGTGGTCGACGTGCTCGATGTCCACGGGGCACTGCTCGACGCACGCTCCACAAGTGGTGCAGCTCCACAGAACCTCTGGATCGATGATGCCACCCTCGATGGCGTCGGCGACGAGCTTGCGATCGGCCTCGTCACGCGCAGCCTGCGGGATCTTGTCGAGCTTGGCCTGATCGGGCTGGCCATCAGCGTCGACGAGTCCGACCTCGTCACCTGCCATGTCTTTCTTGCCGCCGGCGAGCAGGTACGGGGCCTTCTCGTTGCCGTGGTCGCGAAGGGACATGATGAGCAGCTTCGGGGACAGTGGCTTGCCGGTGTTCCACGCAGGACACTGAGACTGGCATCGACCGCACTCGGTGCAGGTGGTGAAGTCGAGCCAGCCCTTCCAGGTGAAGTCCTCGATCTTGCCCGCTCCGAACGCGTCGACGTCGGGGTCGGCGTCCTCCATCACGAGGACCTTGCCGCCGGACATCATCGGCTTCGCAGCACCGAGTGCGACGCCGCCGTCGGCCTCGCGCTTGAAGTAGATGTTGGGGAACGCGGTGAAGCGGTGCCAGGCGACGCCCCAGTTGATGTTGCGTCCGACGATCAGCAGCCAGATCATGCCCGTCATCAACTTGACGAATGCGAAGACAGACACCATTTCGGGGCTGGCAGGCAGGAGCTTCGCGACCTGCATCGTGAAGAAGTCGGAGTAGGCGTTCGCGTGACCGTAGGTGGCGATCTTGCCGGCCTTGACCAGGATCATGCCGAGGCCTTCGAGGAGGACGATGCCCTCGATGACGTACGCGACCTTCATCCGCGAGCCGCCGAAGCGTGACTGCCGCTCGGGCTTGCGTGGGTGATTGAGCTGGCGGATGACGATGAGCGTCATGATGCCGACGACCGTGCCGATACCGAGGAGTTCGTCCCAGAGATGCCAGGCGAACGTGTTGCCGAAGATCGGCCAGTGGAATTCCGGGTTGAACGTTTGGCCGTAGGCCTCGAACCACAGCAGGAATCCGCCGAGGAATCCGATCATTACCAGCCAGTGAGCCCAGCCGACGGTCCTGAACTTGGTCATCCGGGTGTGCAGGATGAACTCGATCATCATCTGCTTGAAACGCGGAATGAACGGGCGGAGTCGGGTCTTGTCCGGCTGACCCTGTGCGATGGCCGCAACCATCTTCCAGATTCCACGGAAGAAGTAGCCCCAGCAGACAAGGCTAAGGAGGAATCCGACCGTGCCCAACGTGATCGTCAGGGCGTTCATGTAAGCGGCCTTTCGTTCATCGGCAGCAAGAGCCACCTCGGTTCAGCCCGATCAGCCTAAGGGTAGCGATGCTACCCGTCGGTAACAAGTCGGTTGCTACTCATGGGTAACTTAGTGGCGACGCCTGGCGGGCTGCTGGTCGGTCGCCGGATCTGCCTGTCTTCGCGGCGGGCTGAACCGGTCAGTAGGGTGTGTCCTGTAGGTCACGTTATGCGCAGTGCCTCGTGGGGTTGCCAGAAGGCAGTCCTAAGTTGTGTTCCCAAGAATTAACCCGAGGGTACGAAAATTGCTGTTCGAGTTCCTCAACTGGCAGTTTGCGCAGATGGTGTCGGTTGTCCGAATTACCCGTTGATGCAGTTGGTAACCAGTGGGACTCGCATTGATGCCAGGACGATAACGCTCGGTCGGAGTTGTGGGTTATGCTGCTGCCGCACCGATTAACTCGCGGATTCGGTCTGGGTGTATCTGCGGCTGACACGCTGCCCTTAGCTCGGTACTGCAAGGCTCGACTGCATAGAAACGGAACATTCTTTACATGAAACTCAGCAAACTGGTCGTTACGTCGGTGCTCGTGGCCGCCGCGATGGGTCTCGCCAGCGGTACGGCCTATGCAGATCCGACCCCGGACGCTCCCGCCACCACCGAAAACATCAACTACGAATCGAACCTGGAAGACCGCACGATCGTCACGACGATCGACGCCGGTGTCTTCAAGGTCGCCGACGACGGCAAGACCGTCGACGTCCTCGACTCCGCTGACAAGGTAGTCGTCACGCTGCCGCTGTCGTTCAACTTGGGCGGGCTCAACTTCCCGTACGAGCAGAACGTCACCGACAACGGCAAGACGCTTCGCCTCGTTCCTCAGGTGGACCTGACCAAGGCATCGGCCAACTCGCGCAGCATCGGCGCCACTCAGGTCGCATCGACCGAGGAGAACCTGATCGCTCAGCAGACCTTCGCAACGCAGCTGGGAATCGCTACGGCAATCGGTGGGTTCACCGGAACTGTGATCGGCGCGATCGCCGGCGGTCTCGGTTTCCTGGGAGGTCCCGTCGGGCTGGCCTCCGTGCCGCTGGGTGCAACAGTTGGTGGAATCATCGGCACGATCATCGCCGGTGGCCCCACCCTGGTGGTTGCAGGCATCGACCTGATCAACACCCTCCAGGCAGCACCGGGCACGTCGAAGTTTGCAGACGCCGCCAGCAAGTAGACAGCCACGAAAGCGGCCCGACACCGGAAGGTGACGGGCCGCTTTTTCGTTGCGTGGCTCAGCCGAATCGAATACCTGGCGACGCCAAATTGATTGCCTCGATCACGATTACGGCCGCATAGCCGAGGAGGTCGAAGCCGACGCCGAGGAGTGCGAGCATGAGGGGAGTGCCTTCCAGTCGAGTGATGCAGGCGCGAGGCGCCGCCGGTTGATCGGTACGTGGGTACCTGAGTGCACGGTGATCATACGACGCATCTGACCCGGGGATCGTGCCGCCACACGCGTCGGAGTTGGTGCAACCGAACGACGAATAGGGCAGTGCCACATCGCAAGTGGTTTCGAACATCGCTCAGTTGTCTGAATGACTGTTTTCGCAATCTTTACAGACTCTTGGTAAATTTACAGGCGTGAAAACGGGTGCAGAGACTGTCGTGGCTCGAATTCACACCGACGCTCAGTCGATACTCGCGGAGTGGCATTCGCTCGCAGAGCGGGTCGGCACCGTCTTCTCGTCTCGACCGGGCTTCGTATCGAACGTCGTGGATGCGACAGCGCTCGCGTGTGAGTATGTCGAGATCCGTCGTGAGGACCGTCTCGTTGCCCTTGCAGCGCTCTCGAAGTTCAAGCGCGGACCGTTCACGCTCGCGAAAGTGGTCGGCACCGGGTTGGGTGTGCCACTGGAGATTCTCAGCGATGACGCAGAGGCATCGGACGCGCTCCTGCGCGCAATTGCCGATCAGGGCTACATGTTGTCTGCAGATTCGATGATCGCGAACGATCTCACCGTGCAGCGGTTGTTGCGGCATTCGTCGTGGAACGTGCACGCGCCGATCCGCGAGAGTGTGCCCGTCGTCGAGCTGGGGCCCGGGCAGAAGGCGTCGAGCATCAGAAGTGCGAAGTCGCTCAAACGCCTTCGGCAGTACCGGCGCGGAGCCACGGCGTTCGAGTTCGAGATGGTGACCGGCGTCGAGCATCTCGAATCCCGGTGGGCTGACATCGAACGGGTAGCGGCGTCTGCAGTCGAGCGCAACGGCAGGGTCAACTACCTCGTTCCGCCGCACGGTGAGTTCGCGAAGAACTTTCTGCGCAGCGAATCGCGTGCCGGCACCCTGTGTGTCGTCGGTCTGGTGATCGACGGTGTTTGGAGCGCACACGAGGTCGGGCTCCGTACCGGGAACCGAATGGAAGGCTGGCTGACGCATTACGACGCCTCGGTAGGAAGACTGCAGCCCGGTCATCAGATGATCGAGTGGTTCGCCGACCATCACGACGAGCTCGCTGTCCGTTGGCTGGACCAGGGCGTCGGCGTCAATCGAATCAAGACGACGTGGGCGAATACCGGATACGACGTACTGCGACTGTCTGCGGTGCCGAGTGCGTGGGTGATGTCAGGGACAATGCTTCGTATTCTCTACACGGCACCGCAGGTCTTGTCGAGCGTCGGAAGGGCTGCCGCACGCGCGAAGCCCCGCCGGTGACGTCACTCTCTGGGAGGCAACGCGTCCTCTGGAATCGGCGGTATGAAGTTGATTGCGTTCTGCCACAGCGCAACCGCGTGCTCGGCAAGCTGAATCCAGACCATTGTGAAAGCAGGCATTGTGTCCCCTCGTGAGTTCGGCCGACCCGGCCGTTATTTCCGACAAAAGGTACCGCTCATTCAGATCGCGCAGCCATGGCCGAGCGAAAGTCTGTGACATGAAACAAAAGAACCCGCCGCGACAATGTTGTCGCGGCGGGCTGTTGGGGCATGAAAAGCTATGTGACGGGCGAGGTCCGCACTGTCGTTCCGGTTTCTGCAGCCACCTGAGCTATGGGGATGCCGAGGCTCGCTGTTCCGCCGTACTGAGCGAGGGCGAGGTTGGCCTCCGCGCAGTCGGGTGCGCCACCGCTGTTGGAGCCGCTGGTGATGCCGAGAGCCAACGTTCCCGTCACGATTGCACCGCCACTGTCACCGGACAAAGTGCATGCCGTGCTGGCGAATCCACGGACGGTACGGCTGCTGCCGTCCTCCATGAACAGCTGCGTCTCGACTCGGTCGGCCGCGATGACGCCACAGGTGAACGACGAGGACTGTCCCGACTTGCAGACCGGCGCTCCGACGACCGGCGACGCGATGCCGGTGACAGTGATCGTGCTGCCGTTGGCGCCGCGGACGGTGGGACGGTCGAGACCGGAGGAGACACCCTGATCGTTCAGCGCGATGACCGACCAGTCGAGGCCGCTGGGGGATCCGAGGCTCGAACGATCGACGGTGCCGATCCGAGTGCTCTCCTGCACGTTCGCCGGGTTGGGGAGGTAGACGGGCGCTCCGCCGCTTCCTGTGTCGGCATTCGGGTTGCAGTGTCCTGCACTGAGATTGACAGGGCTCCCTGATGCGTCGGTGGCGTTGAAACCGAACGAGCAGACGCTGATCTCTGTGGAGGGTGTGTTCTTGATATCGCCCTCGGTGGTGACGTAGGTGTCGCCACCCATAGGCGAAGGATCGACTGGTTTCGGTGCCCCCGGAGACAGAATCACCTTCAGGTTGGCGAGCAACGTCGGAAGGTTGAGAGCACTACCGATCGGGCTGTTGGCCAGATCGATGACGATCTGGTTGTCCAGGATGTCGATCGATGTGCCATTGACCTGACTGGCGACCTCGCGGGGGAGCGATGCAATCCACGAGTTGAGTTCGGCGAGCGACTTTTCCAGGCCATCGGCCGACACCGGCGCGTGAGCGGTGTCGTACCCGTCCTTGGCGACGGCCTGTGCGGCATCCGGAGTGGTCACCGCGACGACGG
Organism: Rhodococcus sp. FG69; assembly: GCF_057808915.1. Taxonomy (NCBI): domain Bacteria; kingdom Bacillati; phylum Actinomycetota; class Actinomycetes; order Mycobacteriales; family Nocardiaceae; genus Rhodococcus; species Rhodococcus sp. FG69. The sequence continues at coordinate 6,700 of NZ_JBMDIX010000032.1, forward strand.
CATTGCCGTCGGGACCGATCCAGGCGCCGGCGAAATCCGACGGCCGGGACGCGCGGAAGTCGGAAGCGTAGGTGGACAGCTCCTGAGCGCGCGCTGCGCGGTCGAGGTATTCCTGCGGAGAAATATTCAGATCACGAACGACAGCGTCTGCGAGCTCGCGGGGGAGCTGGTCGGCAGGACTCTGACTCACCGATGATTCTGGGTCTGCCGACGCGGGGGCCGAGAAGATACCGAAAAACAAGAACGCCGTCGAACAGATCACTGCGGCGCGCAGTGCCCCCGTGTTACGCATGAAATCCCTTCATCGGGTCTGAGCATCAGCGCCCCACCTTAGGCCATGCCGTCGCAGATAGTGAGAACCTGCAGCTCACAGCGACGGGCAGGAGCTTGGGTCGCGTCAGTTGGCGCCCGGAATCCCGAGCGCGGGCGGCAGTTCACGCAGAGTGAGCCGCGGAATCTCCATACGAGGGGGCAGGGACCGTGTTGTCGTGACGGGCGGGGGTTCCGCTACCGGTGGCGGCTCGACGACAGGCGGAGGTTCGACGGCAGGTGGCGGAGCCGGCTCGGGGGCCGCGGTCTCGACGGCATCCTGCGGGGGCAACTCGGGCGGCGCCTCCGTGGTCGGCGGCGCGGGTTCTGTCGTAGGAAACGGCACAGCTACGGCTTGCGGGGTGGTGGGCGGCGACGACGTCGTGGACGGGGACTGCGCATCGGTGATCGGCGGCGGCGCTACTTCCTCTCCGTCCGAGAACGTGCCGAGAGCAGCCGCGATCCCGACCGATGCCAGAATCACCGCAGCCGCCAGGCCGGTGACGACCAGCAACGGCTTTCGTTTGCGGCTGTCGCTCTCGACTTCGGAGGCGGGCTCGGCCACTACGACGGGGATGGCTTCGGAGAATGCCAGCGCTTGCGGCGGCGCGACCACCGGTAGCGCATCGGTATCGGCGGCGTCGGCCGATCGACCATCCTCGAGCACCGCCAACGCCCCGATCGCCAGCCCGACGTCGTCGGACAATCCGGCGCCCGAGTCGAGAGCCGCGAAGGCGCCTCTTGCGGCGGCCTGCGGTACGAGGTTGACCCCTCGCAATCCGGTGTGGTCGAACGCGCCGAGAAGAAGATCGACTTCGGCGGCTCCCCAGCTGTCGGGATGAACCACGGCGACGCTGGGCGTCACCCCGCCGTGGTTGGACGCGGTCATCGCGACCAGGCAGTTCACCGCATGCGCGACGAGATCCTCGGCGAGATAGACGTCGCCCTCGGACGGCGGTCGGCCGACGCGTGAGATGGATGCGGCAACCGTCGTCGCACCGCTCCCGCTGTCGCGCTGGGCCTCGGTGCCGAGGCTGACGGTTCCGTCCTCGGCGAAGCTCAGATCGGTCGTCGTCTCGAAGACTGTCGGGTCCACCGTTGTGTCTCTGCGGTGGACGGCGACGGACTTCGTGTCGCCGATCGATATCGCGAGGTATCCCATCAGGCGCCCGATTCCGAATCGGTCGACCCGTTCGATCCCGACGGGGACTCCTCGCCGCCATCGTCGTCGGACCCGCTCTCGCCGTCCGGAGTTTCCTCGCCCGTCGGCCCGCTGGGAGTCTCGGTTGCTGACGTCTCGCCGCTGGAAGTTTCATCGTCGGGCGAATCGTCGGAGGGAGAAGTGTCGCCACCGCGGTCCTCGGCGGCGTCCTCGGCGCCGCTGGGCGCAGTCGTGTCGGACACCGGCCTGGTCCTGGGGAGATTCTCGGTAGTGCCGTCGACCGCGACGTCGGTAGCCGTTGGTGGGCCCGCGTCCAGCGAGGATGGCGCCGGTACGGCCGGTTCGATGATAGGAACCACCGTTGGGAACGGGATGACGGACGTAGGAGAGGTGGCAGTGGTCCGCGGAGCCGCGGCCGGTGCTCCCTCGATCGCGGGAATTGCGGGCGTCGTCGAGTCTTGCAGGACCAGCGCTGCGACGCCGCCGCCGAGCGCCAGGATGGACGCCAACGCGACGGCTGCGAGTATCGGCGTGCGTGCCCAGACCGGCGGTGCGGGCCGGGCGAGGCGAATCTCTTCGGTCACTGCGTCTACCGGGTATTCGGATGCAATCGATGCCGCCCCTCGCGCCGCTGCGATCCCGGTGTCCGCACCGGCCCAGGTGGCCTGCACGGTATTCGCCCAGGCAGCCAGGGCGTCGGTTTCGGATACCAGCGCGACGTGATCGAGGCCGTGCCGGTTCATGGCGATTCGAACATCCGATACTCGTTCGGCTGTCCACGATGCCGGGAACGTCGCGGCTGCGGCCATGAACGACATGTCGGTGCCGATGGAGTGAGCTACCTCGGCCAGCAGGCAGCGCAGCGTCATCGCGACGAGGTCGCCGGGCTCGAAGCCGGAGTCGACCTCGGCGCCGACGTAGTCGGTGAACTCCGCAGCATCGAGGTCGTCGGTACCGCCCAGTGATACCGAACCGTCCGCGTGGACGTACAGGACTGTGCTGTGCAGCGACGCGACGTGCAGCGACGGGTTGGCCGCGGAGGGACGAGAGACAGCGGCGATGGACCGCTCGTCGTCGATGTACAACCCGACGTCGGGCAGGCCGACAGACGGCGGCAAGGCCGCGTCGTGCTCGGCGTGGCGGTTCGACATGTTCTGCGCTACCTCGTCAACTGATCGGCGCACCGGGGCGGTCGCCGCACTGACAAGGATGTCGCATTCGAGCGTGCCAGGGTTACACGTCCGCCGAATCCGCGCCGTATCCCAGTGCGCGAAGCATCGACAGAAGCTCCGACCTGGAGCCCGCGCCGAGCCGTCGTCGGATTCGCGCCACATGATGCTCGACGGTCTTGGCCGATATGTAGAGGCGGGCACCCGCCTCGCGGTAGGTGACGCCGAGGACGAGCAGTTCGGCGACCTCGGCTTCTCGTGCGCTGAGCGAGCCTTTCGGTTCGTCGGCGACGTCGGCCGTCGGGGCGGAAGTCGGCATTCGCAGCGATCGCGCCACCTGCAGGAGCGTTGTCGCCGAGCGAGTGTCCTCGACGCGTAGAGCTGCCTCGCTTGCGAGCCGAGCCCCGTCCCAGGACAACCCGAAGCGCGTCAACGACCGGGCAGTTGCCTCGACTTCCGGCACGTCGGCACGGCCCTGCAGAATGCCGAGCCACGCTCGGCCCGCCGCGGCGAGAGCCGCGGCGTAGTCATTCGATTCCGCCGCCTGCGCAAGTGCACGGGCGTGGGGGACGAGCTCGGCCGGGTGCTCTGCCAGAATCGCCGCTTGCACGCCGTACCAGTGCAGCGCCGAGGACCACACGTGCGGCTCGTCGAGCTGGGCGATCACCGTGTCCGCTTGCGCGAGGAGGTGGGAGACCCGCTCACGTTGACCGACGCGGACGGCGGCGAGCCACAGCTCTCCCACAGGCAGGAAGGACAAGAGATCGACCGAATACGACGCGACGACGTCCTGTGCGTCGTCCCATGCCTTCGACAACGATCCGCTGTCGCCGGACCGTCGGGCGAGCCCGACGCGGAGTCCGTGTAGAAATAGCTGATTCCTACTGTGCGACAACGGGATCTGGACGGAATCGATGCGGGATTGAGCGCCGGCGACGTCACCGGCGAGCATAGCCGTCCAGGCGTGCAGTAGTGCGATCCGCGCTGATTGGGGATGTCCGGGCGGCAGAGTCGCGACAGTTCGGATCGCTGTCGACTCGGCTCGAGCGAGGTCGCCGCTGTGTAGCGCGAACAGGATTGTCGTTGCGGCAGCGGAATCGGGGGTTGCCCGACGAGATGCTCCGGTCGAGAGCGAGACCGCCCGCATCAAGGTGCTGGTGGCAGCGGTCGCATCCGCCGTGGAGATCGCCGCGACGGACTCGCGCAGTCCCGCTGCGAGCAGGCCGCTCGCCGCACTGGACGCGGTCGGCGGCGCGGTCGATCCGCCGGCCATGGCGTCGGCGACAGTCCGATCGCCGACGGTCAGTGCCACCGCGGCAGCGATATCGGCGTCGCTGCCCGCGCGTTCGACGCCGAGCCACGAGTACAACGCACTGCTTCGAGTCGCCATTCCTCGTTCGGCGGCCACCGCGGCGGCCACCCGTACGGCTGTGCGCAGTTGTCGATCGTCGACCGAATCATGTTGTTCGAGAACCGAATCACAGAACTGTTCGGCTGACTGTAGGTCGCCGAGCAGAAACGCGATCTCGGCGCGTTGTGGGGCCAGCGCGATAGCGTCGGCTCCGGCGTCGACGGCGTAGCCGTACAGCAGTGCCGCGGAGTCGGTTCCAGCTCCCGATGCCGCTGTCGCCAGAAAATGTGCCAGTTCGGCATGTCGAACACCGGCCCGTGTCATCATCACGGCCGTTGGCGTATCCAGAGTGTCTGTCTTGCAGCGATATTCGAGAAGTCGAGTTGCTGTGGCCAGGACTCGTCGCTTACCGACCGCGCCGACCAATGCGCTGTCGACGTCGGGGAGCGCGGTGAACGAGTCGGACACCAGACCTGCAGCGACCGCCTCGTCCAGTATGCAATCGACATCCGAGATGCCATCGACGAGATCGAGCATCACATCGTGGTCCGCGCCGACACCGAAGTGCGCCAATGTCACAACGGTTCGGTCGGTCTCGTCCATCGCACGCAGCACTTCGATTCGATGACCGCGCACCGCGTCGGCGATGACCTTGGTGACCGCGGCGTCGGCGTCGGCGTGTTGGGCGGCGTCGAGCGCCGCCTCCACCGTCCGTGGGCACCCCCCGGTAACCGTCGCGATCGTCGCGGCGAGCGCCGCGGAGATCGGGCGGCCTCGGGTGGCGGCCAACGCCGCGATCTGTGGTTTCGTCAGTGCGGTATGCACAGGTGTCAGTTGAGCCCGGTCAGGCCACCGAGGGCGCCGTCCAAGCCGTTGACCACGCCTCCGGTCAGCCCGCCGACTCCGTTGCCCAGGTCGTCGACCGCTCCGCCGACCCCCTGGCCGACGTCGCCGAGTGTCGGTCCGTTGTAGGTGGGTGGCTGCACGCTCGGGGCCTGCGGACTTGGGGCCTGCACGCTCGGTACCTGCACGTTCGGCACGGTGACATCCGGAACTGTCGCTGCCGGAGCCGGCGCCCCCGGGGCTGCCGACGCAGCGCCGGTGTTCGGAGCGGCCACGACGCTGCCGTCCTCGGCGATCACGGTGCCCGCGGCCGGGATCAGGCTGCCGTCCGCTGCGACGGTCGGTGCGGGCAATCCGTTCTCGGTAGTGGCACCCACACCGGCATCGGCGACGGCTTCAGCCGTCGTCTCGGGCGCGGTCGTAGCGCTGGTACCCGCAGTGTTCTCGGACACTGTCTCGACCGGTTCGTTCGATGTCAGAGCGGTGCCGACGGACAGACCGCCACCGGCGATGACCACGAGTGCGGCCACCGAGGCGAAGACGATGCCTGCCTTCTTGCGTCCGGACATCCCGGGGGACGCGGCAGCAGTGCCGACGGACGTCGACACCGGGCGCGGCGTGGGCTGGGGCATGTCCGCTGCGACGGGAGCCGGAGGAACGTCGGCGACGACGGAGGCGGAGATCTCGTTGGCGATGATCGCGCCGCCGATGGCCGGGATGCGGTCGGGGTGCGGTCCGGTTGCGACGGGCACTCGCAGCTCCGAGGAAATCAGCTCGGCGACAAGGGGAATGCTCGAACTTCCACCGGTGAGCAGCACCTGGGTGACGTCGGAACCGTCGAGGCCGGCGGTGTGCAAGGTGTCGCGGATCAACTCGACGGTCTCGAGAATCGGTTGGCGGACGAGATCCTCGATCTCGTCACGCACGAGGCGTGTGTCGCTGTGCAGACCCGGCAGCTCGACAGTGAGCGTGGTCGCAGTCTCGTACGAAAGCTGTTCCTTCGCTTCGCAACACCGAGCGCGCAGCTCCACCAGCGCGCCGACGGTGTCGGGATCGAACGGGTCGAACTCGAACGACTGGCTGCCCGAGACGGTGTCGAGAACGTACTGGGTGATGAGGTGATCGAACTGCGATCCGCCGAAATCCTGCGAGTGGACTCCGGTTCCGATGACACCGGCATCGGAACCGGTGCGCATCAACGTGATTGCGAGCGAGGTCGCACCGAGATCGTAGATGACCGTCAGGCCGTCGCTCTGTGCTCCGCGTGAGCCTTCGAGCCAGCGCATCGCCGCGAACGATTCGGGAACGAGGGTGGCGTCGGGAACCCCTGCGCGCTCCAGGGCGTCGCGCAGGACATCGGCGGTGTACGCAGTCCACCGATCGGGATGGGTGACGACGACGGCAGGCTCGGTGGTGGCACCTGCTGCTACTTCGGCCACCAGTACGCGGGTCGCGGTCGCGAACAGATCCTCGGCGAGGTAGGACACGCCGTCCTCGTCGAGCAGCGGAACGGGATCCCCCACCCGGTCTGCGAATCCGGTGATCAGATGGCGCTGTTGCCGATCCGACAGAGCGGCAAGGCTCGGTGTCGCCCCGGGGCGGAGATCGAGAGCCGACCTGCGCACGACCGTCGGCATTGCTTCATCGGTGGCGAAGTCGCGCGGTGCATACGGGTCGTAGGAAGTATCCATGGCGGCCACCGAGGTGACCGTGCCGATCCGTATACCGAGCCCTGCGCTCATCTGCAATCTCCGATTTCTCTGCTCGCGACGCCCGCCGACGCTGTTGGGGATGTCGCCAGCATGGCACTTTTCGTTACGTCTCACAGCAGGTGACGGCCTACATGCGGGCAAACCCCCTAATGGCTGCGAATCCCCTAATGCGCCAACCCTGGGTGCACTGGATCGAGTAGGGGGATCGACCCCGTTGGGCGAACTGTGTGGGACCCATAGCTTTGTGATCAACCACGAACGTCCGACATCGAAGGAGCCACGCAATGGCCACGAACGCTGTACTCGACTTCATCCTCAGCCTCCTCCGCGACGACGAGGCGGCTGCCGCATACTGCGCCAACCCGGACGGGACTTTGGCTGCTGCCGGCCTCGGCGACGTCTGCCACGCGGACATCGTCGCCGTCGCCCCGTTGGTCGCCGAGTCCGGACTGTTCGCAGGTGCAGGTTCGCAGCTGTCGGCAATTCTCGGTGCAGGAGCCGGCGCAGCAGCGAACCTGGAAGGCGGGCTTGCCGGCGGAGGCGCCATCGGCGGCGGTCTGTCGACGGGCCTCGGTCTCACCGCCGGCGCGGTGGTCGGTGGCGGTCTGGCAGGTGGCGGAGTCATCGGTGGCGGCATCGGCGGAGGGCTCGGCGGTGACCTCGACCTGGCAGGCGATATCGCGGCATCCATCGGCGCCGCACTCAGCGCTGCCCTCGCCGTCGGCGGTGGAATCGGCGCGGACCTCGGTGCGGCCTTCGGCGCTGCACTCGAAGCGGTCATCGGTGCAGGCGGATCGGTCGACCTCGGCGGTTCAGCCGACCTCGGTGCCGCGCTGACCGGCTTGATCGGCGGCGGCCTCGGACTGGGCGCAGGACTTGGTGCAGGACTGGGTGCAGACGTCACGGCAGGACTCACCGGCGCACTCGACGCAGCCATCGGCGCGGTCGGCGGACTCGACCTGAACGCGCTCGCAGGCATCGAAGGAGCTCTCAGTGCAGCACTCGGAACGGTCTTCGGTGTCGGTGGCGACATCGGCGCCGACCTGGGCGCAGCTCTGGGAGACGTCTTCGGTGCAGTCATCGACGCCGGACAGATCGACCTCACTGGAGGTCTCGCAGGCGGACTCGGCACGGCACTGACCGCAGGCCTCGGCATCGGCGCTGACGTCGCCGCACAACTCGGTTCGGCTCTGGACGTGGCACTCGGCGCAGGCGGCGGACTCGCCGCAGGCATCGGCGGTGGCCTCGAAGGAGTGTTCGCGCTGCAGAGCGGCCTCGCGGCGGCTCTCGGAGCTTCGCTCGGCGCGGTGCTCGACGCCGGCGCCCTCGCCGATCTCGATCTCGGTGGACTTGCGGGCATCGACCTCGGCGGAATCATCGCCGGATCCCTCGGCACCGCACTGGACCTCGACGCAGGAATCGTCGGGGACCTGACCACCTCGATCGGAACGGCCATCGACGGCGCGTTCGGGGCGGGCCTCGGCGGAGTCGTAGACCTCGAAGGTCTTCTCGGTGCCGCATTCGGAGTCGGTGGCGAAGCAGGCGCAGCCATCGGCGGCGCTCTCGACGCAGTGGTCGGCGCAGGCGGAGCGCTCGATCTCGGCGCTGCACTCGGTGCCGGAACCGCTCTCGGCGGCGCGCTCGAGGGAGCATTCGACGCCGCACTCGGTGCGGCAGGCGACCTCACCGGCGGCATCGATCTCGGTGGACTTGCAGGACTCGACCTCGCGTCCGGACTGGAAGGCGTCTTCGCCCTCGAAGGTGACCTGGCGTCGAGCATCGGTTCCTCGCTCGGCGCGGTCCTCGACGCAGGCGCCCTGTCCGATCTCGATCTGGCCGGGCTGACGTCAGGTGAATTGGGAACCGTCATCGGCGGTGCGGTCGGCTCGGCGCTCGACCTGGACACCAGCGCAGTCGGCAGCCTCACCGCCGCACTGGGAACCGCGATCGACACTTCGGTCGGAGCCGACATCGCGGCCGCAACCGATCTGGAAGGCGTGCTCGGTGCAGCGTTCGGCGTCGGTGGTGAAGCGGGCGCGAATCTCGGCGCTGCACTCGACACCGTGCTCGACACGAGCGGCGCACTCGATCTCGGCGCCGCCCTCGGTGGCGGAGCCGAACTCGGCGGCGCACTCACCGGTGCAGTAGACGCAGCCCTCGGCGCAGCAGGTGGCATCACCGGTGGCCTCGAAGGTTCCGGGGACCTCGGCCTCGGTGCGATCGGAGGCGCTACCGCAGGACTCGGTGGCGGACTGGCCGCGGGGCTCGATGGCGGACTGGCCGCAGGGCTTGATGGTGGTGTGGCCGCCGGGCTTGACGGCGCAGCCCAGACCGGTGCAGAGCTGGGCGCGGGACTCACCGGCGGAGTCGACGGCGCGGTCTCGGGTGTGGTTTCGGGTGCAGCGGGCCTCGGCGGGTCGCTCGAAGGAGCCATCGACGGAACTGTCGGAGCCGGCCTCGACGCAGGGGCTCAGGCCGGTGCGGACCTGACCGGATCGCTGCAGGGCGCCGCAGACCTCGGTGTTACGGCGGCCGGTGACCTCGGCGCGGGGCTGAACACCGGACTCGGTGCAGGACTCGACGCCGGTGCGTCGGCGGGAGCAGATCTGGCCGGCGGTATCGCGGGTGGTGCTGCTGCAGGGACGGATGTTGCCGGAGACGTGGCAGGTGGAATCGCAGGTGGAGTCGAGGCCGGTACGGACGTTGCCGGTGACGTGGCGGGTGGAATCGGTGCAGGCGCGGATGTCGTCGGCGGCGCAGCAGGTGGAGTCACGAGCGGCTTCGAGGGTGCTGCAGACGTCGCTGGAAGCGCATCCGGATCGTTCACCAGCGCATTCGATTCGAACGCGTGGTCCTCGGTGGATTCCAGCGTGTTCGGCGAGGCGGAGTCCTCGCTGCATTCGGACGCCGGCTTGCACGGCGACGTGGACAGCTCGGCCGACGCCGTCGCGGACGTCGCCACCGTCGATCACCACACGGATCTGCTGAACCCGTAACGTAATCGGTGAATTGTTGGACAAGACCCCGGGCGGTTCTACTGCCCGGGGTCTTTCCGCTCGTTAGAGTTCAGGGCAGTCGATGCACGTGTACCGAAAGAAGGCCATGGACGGGCAAGCGAAACAGCTGGCCGAGCTGCTCGATCGAACTGCGGCGGTAGCGCAGACGGTCGGACGGTCCGATCTCGTATCGAGAATGGAGCTCGCCAAAGAGCGGGTCCTGGATCCGCGCAGGCGCATCGTCGTCGTCGGCCCGTTGAAACAGGGAAAAAGCCAGTTCGTGAACTCGTTGCTCAACCTGAACGTGTGCTCTGTCGGCGATGACGAAACGACGGCGATTCCTACGCTGGTGCAGAACTCGGAGCGCTCGTTCGCGGAGTTGGTGGTGGCGGATCCAGGCAACGACGCCGTGCGCGTCGACGTTCCACTCGACGAGCTGCAGGCGATCACCCCGTCGAGTCCTCGCGCGCAAGGACGCGAGGTGTTGCGGCTCGAAGTGAACGTGCCGAGTCCGCTTCTCGCCGACGGCCTCGTACTGGTGGACACGCCTGGAGTCGGTGGTCACGGAAACCCGCACGCAGCAGGAACTCTCGGGCTGATTCCGTCGGCAGATGCCGTGCTCGTCGTCTCCGATGCGAGTCGCGAGTTCACCGAGCCTGAAATCTCTTTTCTCCGTCAGGTTCTCGGCCTCTGTCCTACCGTTGCAGTCCTGATCACGAAAACCGATCTGTATCCGCACTGGCGGCAGATCGTCGAGGCGAACCGAGCCCACCTTCAGCGTGAAGGCCTCGACGTTCCGATGCTTCCGCTGTCCTCGCTCCTCCGTTCGCATGCGCTGCGGCTCAACGACGACGAACTGAACGTCGAGTCCGGCTTTCCGGAGCTCTACGCGTTTCTGCGAGAGCAGGTCGTGTCCCGTGCCGATGCCACGACTCGGTCCGCAGTGTCACTCGACATCCGATCCGTCACAGAGCATCTCACTCTTGCGATGGGAAGCGAACTGGCGGCGTTGCGTGACCCCGATCGCGCCGCAGCGGCGGTGGCGGGTCTGCAACGGGCCAAGTCCGCGGCCGAGGAACTGCACAAGAAGACCTCGCAGTGGCAACAGACCCTCGCCGACGGCATCGCCGACCTGGCGTCGGACATCGACCACGACCTGCGTGATCGGCTTCGTCGCGTCACACGGGAGGCCGAGGAGACCGTCGACGAGGGCGATCCCGGATCCGATTGGCTCGAACTCGGCGACTGGCTGGAGGAGCAGATCGCGACCTCGGTCGGCGACAATTTCGTGTGGGCTCACGAGCGTGCGCTCTGGCTCGCGGAGCTCGTCGCAGATCATTTCGCAGCCGCAGGTGCCGCTCAGCTCCCCGATCTGGATCTCGGTGACCTCGACAATGTTCTCGATCCGGTTGCCTCCCTTGCCGATTTGGAGAGCGGGAAGATCGGGATCACCCAGAAGATCCTCGTCGGGATGCGAGGATCGTACGGCGGCGTCCTGATGTTCGGACTGATCACTACCTTCGTCGGTTTGAGCCTGCTCAACCCCATCTCGATCGGCGCCGGAGTTCTCCTCGGCACAAAGGCGTACAAGGAAGACAAGGAGAATCGGGTTCGAGCGCGGCGAGCCGAGGCCAAGATGGCCATCCGCAGGTTCACCGACGACGTCAGCTTCCAGGTCGGCAAGGAATCGAAAGACCGGCTGCGTCAGATTCAGCGCGTTCTTCGGGATCATTTCACCTCGATCGCCGAGCAGACCCTGCGATCGTTGAACGATTCGCTGCGCGCTGCGCAGGAAGCTGCGAAGGTCGAGTCGACCGAACGTGCCACCCGCACAGCACAGTTGGATCGGGATATGAAGGCCGTCGCCGAGCTCAACGAGCGGGCCGCTGCGCTCGTCGGCCCGAAAGACGTGGTGAAGTGACAGCGCTCGCCGACGCCCGTGCGCTGATCGCTGCCGCACGAACTGCGTACTCCATCGATACCTACGCGGCGGCGACGCTGACCGAATGCCTCGACCGGCTCGATCAACCGCTGCGCGTAGCCCTGGCCGGATCGCTGAAGGCAGGTAAGTCGACGCTACTCAATTCGCTTGTCGGACAGGATATTGCGCCGACCGATGCGACAGAGTGCACCAAAGTCGTCACGTGGTATCGCAGCGGCGCAACCCCGAGCGTGACGGCCTGGTACGACGGCAACCGTTCGGCGCACGTCCCCGTCCAGCGCCGGAGCGGCCGGTTGACGTTCGACCTGGGGGAGCTGACGGCAGCGCAGGTGGATCGCCTCGACGTCGAATGGCCGGCACGGACATTGACCCAGACGACGATCATCGACACGCCGGGAACCTCGTCGCTCTCACGTGACGTGTCCGCGCGCACTCTGTCGATGCTGACGCCGGAGAACGCTTCCTCCGGTGCCGACGCCGTCGTGTATCTGCTGCGTACGCTGAACGCGACGGACGTGTCGTTTCTGAGCCAGATCGGGTCGCATGTGGGCGGGGAATCAGGCCCGCTCGGTGTCGTCGGCGTCGTATCGCGTGCCGACGAGGTCGGTGGCGGTCGCATGGACGCAATGATGTCGGCCAGGGATGTCGCCGCTCGATTCGCCTCGGAGTTGGAGGCGACCGGACTGTGTCAGGCCGTGGTGCCGGTTGCGGGATTGCTGGCACTGGCCGCAGAAACGATGCGGCAAACCGAGTTCGCGGCATTCGAAGTTCTGGCTCAGGTCCCGGACGAGGACCTGCAGATGGCCATGCTGTCCGCGGACCGCTTTTCGCGACCGGGTCTGCTGCCGGTCGATTCGGAGCTGCGGGCGTCGATCGTCGACCGATTCGGATTGTTCGGGATCAGAATGGCCGTCACGTTGATCAAGCTCGGTGTTCGCGACTCTCCTACACTCGCCGCCGAACTGGTGGAGCGTAGCGGACTCGACGAGCTGCGCTCGGTCATCGACGTCCAATTCGGCCAGCGTGCCGATCAGTTGAAGTTGCACTCGGCACTGGTGGCGCTCCAGCGCACACTCGAGGCACGACCGATCGCCGAATCGGCGGCGTTTCGTGCCGAAGCCGGGCGAATGCTCGCCGATGTGCACGGTTTTCAAGAGCTGCGACTGCTGGGCCGGATGCGGTCGACCAAGCCGAAGCTCCCGGAGACCGAACTCGCCGAACTGCACAGACTGATCGGCGGATTCGGAATCGACTCGTCGACGCGCTTGGGACTGAGTCCCGATGCGGGACCGACCGAGCGCTACGACGCGGCAATCGGTGCGGCGTGGAAGTGGCGGCGGCTGTCCGAGCATCCACTGCTCGATCAGTTCACCTCGCGGGCCTGCGCGGTGGCCGCCCGCAGCGCGGAGGGGATTGCGGCTGCGCCTCCCGTGCGGGCATAGCTACTTTCGTGTCAGGGCCGTTCCAGCCGCCACCGTCGCGATTGCCGCGAGGACCGCGCCGAGAAGCGGTCCCCAACGAAGCGCGCCCGCTGCGAGGTCACCGGCATCGGCCGTGAACGTCCAGAACAGCACGCACGCGCCCGTGGTCGCCAACCCCGAAATCAGAAGGATGATGACGGCCAGGGTCTTTCGCGCCGATGCGAGCGACAGTCCCACTCCCGCCACCAGAAGAAGCGTGACTGCGATTGCTGCACTGCCGAGAACGGTCACGGTGACGGTGTCTGCGACCTCGCTCGCCGTGGCACCCGAGCTGTTCTTCGACACCGTCGTTTCCAGCGCAACGCGTACTGCGTCGTAGTTCAGCGCAACGACAGCCGCGAGCCCGAGAACGACGAGTGTCACCGCCGCCCACGCTGCCAGCGTCACTCGGAAGGCGACCGCGGGTCGTGCCGGCTCGTCCCTCGGTCGTAGCGGTCGAACTGCGAACTCCGGTCGTTCCGGCTGCGGCCGCGGTACTGGGTCCGGGCGACGATGGCTGGCAGGATCGGTCACAACTGTCGATCCTATCGGCGACTTCGTGCCGACGTGGCACGCGGCGCAACATCAGCGCAGGATCACCGGCACTCCCTGGTACGGGCCGAGAGTCATCGGGAAGCTGTTCAACTCGTCGACCACGCCGATATCGGAATCGTCGAACATGTCGAAGACCCCGGCGCCGGGCGTCAGGTGCTTGGACTGAATCGTCGCGGCCACCTCGTCGGAGGAGAAGTTGATGACGGTCGCCTGGATCGCGCCCTGTGCAAGCTCGTGTACCAGAACCAGCAATCCCTTGTGGGACACCGTAGGAACGTCGAGCTGTTGCGCTGTTGCGATGCCGTACCTGTTGCGCAGCTCGATGATATGAGCCAGTCGGCGAGCGAACGAGTTGGAGTCCTTCAACTGTTCGGGAAGCGAACCGTAGAGGCTGCGACCACGCGGGATGCCGGATTCGGAGCGTACGGCGTCGGGAAAGCTGTTCATCAGGTCGTGGGCGCCGCGGTTGAGCCAGCGGGTATCACCCTCGCGAATGAGTTCGGCCACGTCGTCGGCGTCGATCGGAAGAATGCCGAGTAGATCCCATCCCGACAGTGCGAACACGCCCGGTTGCAGCGCGTTGTACATCGCAAGCATCAGGTGCGCAGTCTTGACGGTTTCGATGTCCGCCTCGTTCATGCGGTCGAGATCACGGATCCCGAGCGATGCCGTGATGACACTGGCTGTCGTGCAGGCGATTCCGTTGGTCGTGAACAGTCGATTGTACGGCGCCCAACGGCCGGTGAGCCGATCGGTGAGCTCGGCTCGAATCTGATTGCCCAGATCGGAACCCTTCACTACCTCGCCGCCGTAGTGGAACTCGTCCTCGGCGTGGAGCGTCGCGAAGTGGATCAGCTCGAAGGTGAGCTCGTCGTGGTTCTGTAACGCGTGCACGAGTGACGCCGGGTCGACGCCGTGATCGCGCGACAGCGTCATCGTGAGCCGAAGGAACTCGGTATTCCCCATGACGAGTGCGTGTTGGTACGCAGGGCGATTGATGAAGTCGTACGACAGGTCGGCGCCGTTGGCGCCCATGGCCTTGATGTCGTCGATGGTCAGGTTCAGCTCCTGGAAGGTGAACCCGCCCATCTTGCGAACCACACTGGCTATCAGGTGATTTGCGGCCTCGGACAAGGGGTGGCCCTCGGACCAACCCGGACCCTCGGCACGCCGCTCGACGCCGAGGAAGCCGTTGGCGTCGAGACGAAGCGCGCCCGCGCCGAGATCGGCGATGGAGTGGCAGGCGTCGCCGATAACCAAACGCATTCCGGCGAACGAAGGGTCGAGCCAGTTGATCGACGGCTGCCCCGCCTTGAAGTAGTGCAGGTAGACCCAGCGTCGTTCGACCCCGTCGATACCGATCACGGGAGCCGTTGCGCTCCAGTTGGTTTCCTTGACGCCGAGTTCGTAGAAGATGACGCGTTGGAGTTGCCCGATGATGTAGCCGGCGCGCGCCAGATTGGCTTCGGCTTCGGCGTCGATGTTCTGTGAATCCGCGCCTGCGCGAACCCGGGGGAGCAGGTGCCAGTCCTCCGGTTCGATCTCGACCATGTGGTAGATGCCGGGATAGTCTGCGACAGCCATCTCGGCGAGGCGGAAGTCGGCGCCCTTGCCGGTGTGGCCGGGGACGATGTCGTCGATGACGATGCCGTCGTATGCAGCCGCGACGACGCACAGGCGTCGGAACTCTTCCTCGGATCCGAACGCCGGGTCGATCTGCATCCCGATTCGGTCGAAGTGACCGTCGACGGATGGCGTCGGACGCCAGCCGTGAATGCCGCCCGCAACCTTCACCGGTCCGGTGTGGACCGCGGTGATGCCGATGTCCGAGAACGCTTGCCACAGCGCTTCGTCGCCGAGTGTGCTGAGGAAACTCGTGCGCGGCGCATTGATCACCGAGATGGGATACGCGGTGAACCAGACAGGGGCTCGCTCCACCGCGCCGCGCGGATTCGGGTCGGCGTACGGGTTCTGCCACATGCTCCCCTTGCCGGAGAGCTGTTCGGCGATGAGCTTGGCGTCGCGCAACATCGACTGCTCGGCCAGCCACTCGACGTATTCGGGGTTGGCAGCCGACGGGTCGCCGTCCTGCGGGGTCGCGCCGTTTCGATCGGCTCGTCGCACGGACGGGCGCAGTGGGCGCGGCCGTGCTGGATAGAACTTCTCGTCGTAGGTGATCTCGCTCGGTTCGTGCTGCACTTCGGGATCCATGTGCCTCTTCTCGCCTCGCTTTACTTGAACCCTACGGAGGGAACGTGCTCTCTGCAGTGTTGGGGCATCCCCCGAAGATCCGACGGCGAAACCTGTACGGGAAGTGAATTACACGGTTGTGATCCGAGACCGACGGAGTATCCGAACGTGTCCGGATCGAGACTGCCCGGTATGGAATGTCCGATTGAAATGAGTAATAGTTAGACGCAACAACAACCCCTTCAGTCACAGGAGTAACACATGCGTCGCTTCGTCCGCACCACTGTCTTGGCCTCGACGGCCGCGATCGCCGCCGCTGTCGGTGCGGTCGCCCTCGCACCCATGGCGTCGGCTCAGGAAGATCCGGCTCCCATGCCCTTCGGGTCGTCCGCCGCCCAGTCGCCCGACCTGGTCGTCACCATCGCCGCGATCTGCGACCCGCGCGACGGGGATCTCGGCGGCGATGTCGCTGCTCTGCAGATCGACGTCGACAACGTCGGCACGGGCGACGCCTCCAACGTCGCCACCAACTTTGCGGTTCTCCCGGGCGCACCCGGGGTCATGAACGAGAAGGTCATCAAGGCGGGCGAAGGGCTCACCTACACGATCCCCAGCGCAGACGAGGTATGGCAGTCGCGTCCGAGTGGAGCAGCCGTGTTCTCGCCGCAGCTCGATGCCAACTACCCCGACAACGTCGCGTTCGGCCTCCTGAGCGTCAATTGCGAGCCGGAGGACGTGCCCGAGGGCGAGTAGCCCCAGGTCGGTCCCACCAACTGCGCCGCGACGAGCATCTGCCGTCGCGGCGCAGTGCTGCCGTTGGGGGCGGAGCCGACCTCCCGGGAACAAATCTGCGAAACCCTCCGTTGAGGAGTTCGACAGCCTTGAGTGGATGAGGCTCAAGTCCGAGTTGACAGAAGTTCGAAATGTCTTGCAGACTTGAGTGCAGTTCGCTCAGCTAGGGACTTACCAAGCAACAAACAGGAGGAAACACTATGGCTCGTGCGGTCGGTATCGACCTCGGGACCACCAACTCGGTCGTGTCCGTCCTCGAGGGCGGCGAGCCGGTTGTGGTCGCCAACTCCGAGGGATCACGCACCACCCCGTCGATCGTCGCTTTCGCCAAGAACGGCGAAGTACTGGTCGGCCAGCCCGCGAAGAACCAGGCGGTTACCAACGTCGACCGCACCATCCGATCCGTGAAGCGCCACATCGGCACGGACTGGAACGTGGAGATCGACGGTAAGAAGTACACGCCACAGGAGATCAGCGCGCGCACGCTGCAGAAGCTGAAGCGCGACGCCGAGGCGTACCTGGGCGAGGAAATCACCGACGCGGTCATCACCGTGCCTGCCTACTTCGAGGACGCACAGCGTCAGGCCACCAAGGAAGCCGGCCAGATCGCCGGCCTCAACGTCCTGCGCATCGTCAACGAGCCCACCGCGGCTGCTCTCGCATACGGCCTGGACAAGGGCGACAGCGAGCAGACAATCTTGGTCTTCGACCTCGGTGGCGGCACGTTCGACGTGTCGCTTCTGGAAATCGGCGACGGTGTCGTCGAGGTCCGTGCGACGTCGGGTGACAACCACCTGGGCGGCGACGACTGGGACGAGCGCATCGTGACCTGGCTCGTCGACAAGTTCAAGGCTCAGAACGGCATCGATCTGACCAAGGACAAGATGGCCCTGCAGCGTCTTCGTGAGGCTGCCGAGAAGGCGAAGATCGAACTGTCCTCCGGGCAGAGCACCTCGATCAACCTTCCGTACATCACGGTCGACGGCGACAAGAACCCGTTGTTCCTCGACGAGCAGCTTTCCCGCTCCGAGTTCCAGAAGATCACCTCCGACCTGCTCGACCGCACCCGCGCGCCGTTCCAGGCAGTGGTCAAGGACTCCGGCATCGCCGTCAAGGACATCGACCACGTCGTGCTCGTCGGCGGTTCGACGCGTATGCCTGCTGTCTCCGAACTGGTCAAGGAACTCTCCGGCGGACGCGAGCCCAACAAGGGCGTCAATCCGGACGAGGTCGTGGCCGTCGGTGCTGCACTGCAGGCCGGCGTGCTCAAGGGTGAGGTCAAGGACGTTCTGCTCCTCGACGTCACACCGCTGTCCCTCGGCATCGAGACCAAGGGTGGCGTGATGACCAAGCTCATCGAGCGCAACACCACCATCCCGACCAAGCGTTCCGAGACCTTCACCACCGCTGACGACAATCAGCCTTCGGTGCAGATCCAGGTCTTCCAGGGCGAGCGCGAGATCGCCTCGCACAACAAGCTCCTCGGCTCCTTCGAGCTGACCGAGCTGCCGCCTGCTCCTCGCGGCGTCCCGCAGATCGAGGTCACCTTCGACATCGACGCCAACGGCATCGTGCACGTCACGGCCAAGGACAAGGGCACCGGCAAGGAAAACACGATCAAGATCCAGGACGGCTCCGGCTTGTCCAAGGAAGAGATCGATCGCATGGTCGCCGACGCGGAAGCTCACGCAGACGAGGACAAGGCTCGTCGCGAAGAGGCCGAGGTCCGCAACCAGGCGGAATCCCTCGTCCACCAGACGGAGAAGTTCGTCAAGGACAACGAGGACAAGGTCGACGCAGAGCTCAAGGGACGCGTCGAGTCGGCAATCGAAGAGGCCAAGTCGGCTCTCGCGGGCAGCGACATCTCGGCAGTGAAGACCGCCGTCGAGAAGCTCTCGACCGAGTCGCAGGCACTCGGCACCGCCATCTACGAGGCTCAGGCCAAGGAGCAGGGCGGCGCAGAAGGTGGCGCTCAGTCAGCTGACGACGGGGTGGTCGACGCAGAAGTTGTCGACGAGCCCGCCGACGACACGGACAAGAAGTGACCTCGGACAATACCGAGCAAGAACCGGTCACTTTCGTGGACAAGCGAAAGATCGATCCCGAGACCGGTGCAGCACGGGAAGGTGACGCAGTTCCGGAGCCCCTTGCGGGCACCGGGGCTGCGCCCCAGCCCGGCTCGGTGCACGAAGAGGGATTCGATGTAGTGCCAGTCGAAGGTGAAGTCGAGGAAGATCCGCGTGACACGCAGGTCCTCGAGCTCACCGCTGATCTGCAGCGAGTATCGGCCGAGTACGCCAACTACCGGCGTCGCACCGATCGCGAGAAGCAGTCCGGTGCCGAGAACGCGAAAGCGTCCGTCATCTCTCAGCTGCTTCCTGTGCTCGACGACCTGGAGCGGGCCCGCCAGCACGGCGATCTCGAAACCGGTCCACTCAAGGCTGTGGCAGACAAGTTGGCAGGGGTGTTCTCGAACATCGGTCTGAGCACGTTCGGAGCCGAGGGTGACGCCTTCGACCCCGCCATCCACGAGGCCGTCTCCCACGAGGGTGACGGCAGCAGCCCCGTCGTCGGAACGCTGATGCGTCCGGGCTACAAGCTCGGTGAGCGTGTTCTGCGGACCGCGATGGTCGGCGTCGTAGATGATGCTGGACAAGAGTCGGGTGCCGATGCACCCGACGAGAAGTAAACAGAAATAGCGCGAGAGGAGGAAACGCCCGGTGAGCCAGCGGGAGTGGATCGAGAAGGACTTCTACAAGGAGCTGGGCGTTTCCTCCAGCGCAACTGCAGACGAGATCAAGAAGGCCTACCGAAAGTTGGCGAGGGACAACCATCCTGACGCCAACCCCGGCAATGCTTCCGCCGAAGAGAAGTTCAAAGCCGTCAGCGAGGCCCACGCGGTCCTCGCCGACCCCGCCAAGCGCGCGGAATACGACGAGGCGAGACGGCTCTTCGCGTCCGGCGGCTTCGGTCGCCAGGGCGGTGGATTCAATCCCAACGCAGGCGGATTCGGTGGCGGCGGTCAAACGTTCGACGTCGGCGATATCTTCGGTCAGGGCGGCGGCGACGGCGGCATCGGAGACCTGTTCGGTGGCCTGTTCAATCGCGGCGGAACGCAGCAGCGCCCCGCGGGCACCAGGCCGCGACGTGGCAGCGACGTCGAAACCGAGACAACACTCGGCTTCCGCGAAGCCACGCAAGGTGTGACGGTTCCGCTCAGGCTCACCAGCCCGTCGTCGTGCACGACGTGCCACGGCAGCGGAGCGAAGCCGGGAACCAGCCCCCGTGTGTGCCCTAGGTGCAACGGCGCCGGCGTCGTCAACCGCAACCAGGGTGCGTTCGGCTTCAGTGAGCCGTGCGACGACTGCCGCGGAACCGGATCCATCATCGACGACCCGTGCGCGGATTGCCGTGGCACCGGCGTCCAGAACCGCACCCGCACCATCACCGTTCGAGTGCCACCAGGTGTGTCCGACGGCCAGAAGATCCGGCTTGCAGGTCAAGGCGAAGCCGGACTGCGCGGCGCCCCGTCGGGTGACCTCTACGTCACCGTTCGGGTTCGACCCGACAAAGTGTTCGGCCGCACCGGAGACGACCTCACGGTCACCGTCCCGGTCAGCTACGGCGAGCTGGTACTCGGAACGACTCTGTCGGTTCCGACGCTCGACGGACGAGTCGGCGTCAAGGTTCCGCCCGGCACGGTGGACGGACGAGTCCTACGAGTCCGCGGTCGTGGCGTGCCGAAGAAGACCGGCAACCCCGGTGACCTGATGGTCACTGTCAAGGTCGCGGTCCCTCAGAAGCTCGACGATCCCGCAACCGAAGCACTGAAGACCTATCTGGCAGCGGAGAAGGCCAGCGGATTCGATCCGCGGGCGGGATGGGCAGGTGCATGATGACGGTGCCGCCTGGACCCCCTCCTCCGCAGGGTGATCCCGACGCACAGGTTTTCGTCATCTCCGTCGCAGCCCAGCTGGCGGGGATGCACGCTCAGACCTTGCGAACCTACGACCGACTCGGATTGGTGACGCCGCACCGCACCACCGGTGGTGGACGTCGGTACTCGCCGCGAGACGTCGCCCTGCTCCGCGAGGTTCAGCGTTTGTCGCAGGACGAGGGCGTCAACCTCGCGGGCATCAAGCGCATCATCGAACTGTCCAACCAGGTCGAGGCACTGCAAGCCCGAGTGGGTGAGCTCGCGCAGGAGCTGGCGAACGTGCACGCGAGCTATCGCCGCGATCTCGTGCCGGTTCAGCGCAACGCCCTGGTCGTCTGGAAGCCGCGAAACCAGCGCTGATCTGCGGTCGGAGTTTCGGCTGCTGGAAGGTGCGCGCTCGGCCCCGGAAGTGACCGAATGAGCCGTTCGCTCACCTTGGGTGTCGGTCCGCGCAGGTTCCAGCGAGCGCACAGATTGCAACGTGCGCGTGGGCTGGAAGGTGCGCGCTCGGTCCCGGAAGTGACCGAATCAGACATTCGGTCACTCGAGGGGGCGCGGACGACACAGCACCCCGAACCTCACGAGAACGGGCAGCCCGCCGAACTCCTGGCGACGAAGTTCGGCCTGATATCCATGTCCGGCGGATCGTAGAGCCTGTGGAACGTCGGAGTTATTCCCGACGACATCGGCGGATTCACCCACGACCAATCCGTCGGGCATATTCGTCCGGCCTGTGCCTCGCGATCGACATGGTCGACGAACTGTTTTGCGACGGTGTGGTGGTCCACCATGTATGCCCCCGCCTCACGGAAGCTGTGGATGACCGCGCGGTTGAGCTCGACGAGCGCACGGTCTTTCCAGAGTGTGCGGTCGGAGCTCATGTCGAGCCGGAGCTTCTTCGCGATGGTCGGCAGCATGTCGTACCGGTCGGTGTCACTGAAGTTTCGTGCGCCGACTTCGGTGTTGACGTACCACCCGTTGAACGGCGCGCACGGGTACCGAACGCCGCCGATCTCCAGGTCCATGTTGGAGACTGCGGGGACCGCGTGCCACTTGAGCCCGAGGCCTGCGAACCACCGGTAGTTCGGATGCTCCAGTGCAACCTCCATCACCAGGTCACGCGGTACCTCGAACCACTGGATCGGCTCGTCGGGCGTCGAGATCAACAACGGCAGGACGTCGAAGGGGGTGCCCTCGCCGCGCCACCCCAGTCGCGAGGCGAGCTCGGTGAGCTCGATGTGCGCTGGATCGCCGACGACAGTGCCGTCCGAGCCCCGATACCCGGCGTACCGGATCAGCTGCGGACTGATGATTCGATACTCGCGCCCGTCGGGCAACGGCGTCGGGCCCACGGTGACGATGGACTGCAGTGCGCCACCGTTGGTCGCGACGCGTAAGTGTTCGAAGCAGGCTTCGGCGATCTCCTCGGCGGTGGTGGCGTGACGCGCATCGAGCAGCTTGAGTGTGCGCCAGTGTTTGCGTCCGACGCATCGTGCGTGGTTTCGCCAGGCGATCTTTGCGCCGATCAGAATTTCCTCGGCCGACTGGACGTAGGTTCCGGTGGCTCGGAGTTCGGCCAATGCCTGCGTCGCGCGCTCGACGGGGAGGTGGCGCAGCTCCGGTAGGTCGAAGAATTCGCGGCATTCGGCGAGTCTCCGGGCGAGGAGGGAGTCGTCGATTTCTGGTTCGTCCAAGCCCACCCCGACAGTGAGAGTCACGATTCGCCTTACCCCGTTTCGATTCGATCGACGCTGCGAATCCTAGGGCCTCGGACAACCGGTGGAAAGGCCTGAATGTGGATGCGGGCCAATCGGTTTCGATCGGGTGGTTGGTTATGCCGTCCATTTCGGGCAGTTCGACGGTTACAGCAGGTGAATCCGACGATGGAATTCGTCGATGCGTCAATGCGCGGCGACTGGGCTAGACTCCCTGGCAATTACAGCGACTGCCGTGGACGGTGCCCGCGTGTAGCTGTCGAACACCTTCCGTCACACGTACGCGAGCTGAAGGCTGCTTGGCCTGAAGGTGGATAGGGGTTTCGAGAGATGGATGCTCGAGCAATTTCGCTTGTGCGAACGACGTTCAAAGCCGTCGCGGCGGTGGAGGGTGGACCGGAGAAGCTGACGCGGTCTTTCTACGCAATTCTCTTCGCCCGAAATCCCGCTGTCCGCGACTTCTTTCCAGCCTCGATGGAAACGCAGCGCGACAAGCTCGTGACCGCCATCGCGTATGCGATCGATCAGCTGGAAGATCTCGATCGGCTGCTTCCTTTTCTCGCGCAATTGGGGCGGGACCATCGAAAGTACGGCGTCGTCGACGCTCACTATTCAGCGGTCGGAGACGCTCTCATCACTGCTCTCGAGCAGTTCGCAGGCAACGAAATCTGGACCGAGGAGGTCGACGCGGCCTGGCGCGACGTCATCTCGGTCATGGCCGGAACGATGATCGAAGCCGCCGAGGCCGACGATGGGCCTCCGGTCTGGCATGGGACTGTCGTCGATCACATTCGAATGCTCGACGACGTCTCGGTCATCAGGTTGAAGCTCGACCAACCGTTGGACTACAGCGCAGGTCAGTATGTGAGCGTGTCCATTCCGAGCAGACCTCGCATGTGGAGATATCTGTCGCCCGCGATTCCGGCGAACGAGGCAGGCGAGATCGAGTTCCACGTTCGACGAGTATCCGGCGGCTGGGTCAGCCCGGCACTGGTCGCGAGCACTGCGGTGGGTGATCGGTGGACTGTCGGATCCCCGTTGGGCACCATGACACGGCACACTGCAGGTGGACGGGACCGGTTGCTGATCGCGTCGGGCACCGGCATTGCACCGCTGCGGGCCCAGCTGATGGAGATGGCGAGCCGAACCGACAACCCCCGTGTGCATGTGTTCTACGGTGGCCGCTACCCGTGTGACCTGTACGACCTGCCGGTCCTTCAGCAGATCGCCTCGACCAATCCGTGGTTGTCGGTCGTCGGAATCGTCGAAGAGGAAGCCGACCCCTGGTGG
This sequence comes from Rhodococcus sp. FG69, assembly GCF_057808915.1. Classification (NCBI taxonomy): domain Bacteria; kingdom Bacillati; phylum Actinomycetota; class Actinomycetes; order Mycobacteriales; family Nocardiaceae; genus Rhodococcus; species Rhodococcus sp. FG69. The sequence goes on from NZ_JBMDIX010000032.1 coordinate 30,123, forward strand.
TACGACGGTCCGCAGTATCCGACCAATCCGGGTGGCTCGTCGCCGATCGTCGGACAGATCGGCAAGGTCGTCGCCGAGTTCGGCCGGTGGACCGACCGCGACATCCAGATCGTGGGCTCGCCGTCGATGATCAACACCACCAAGTTTCGGCTGCAAGGGGCAGGTGTCGATCTCTCGACGGTCCGTCACGACCCCTGGTGATCACGGGTCCCTGACCTTGCCGCATGGTCGGTGTAGCCACCGGCGCCACATATCCTGGAGTCCATGCAGACGTGGAACGCCGAGGTGGTGCAATACCACCGACTTCGCAACGACCTGGCCGTGATTCGACTCGTCGGAGATGCGATCCCGTTCTCGGCCGGCCAGTCGCTCGAGGTCACCGTTCCGCAGAACGCACGCCTGCGCCGTCGGTACTCGCCTGCGCTGCCACCATCTCTCGACGGCAAGCTCGAGTTTCACGTCAGAGCGGTGCCTGCCGGTTGGGTGAGCGGATCGATCGTCAACGAGACCCGGCCGGGAGATATCTGGCAGCTGAGCAACCCCGCCGGTGCACTTCGGATCGACGACTCGGGACGTGACGTCATCATGGTTGCAGGTGGAACTGGGCTGGCGCCGATGCGGTCGCTCATCCTGGATCTGACCCGACGCCAGTCACCGCCGTCGGTCACGTTGTTCGTCGGTGGCAGATCACCACGTGACCTCTATGCCGCCGATCTGCTGTGGATCTTGGCCTCCGAGTTGCCGTGGTTGACGGTGATCCCCGTGGTCGATCAGCTTTCCGATCCGTGGGCACCGGATCGTTGGCACGACACCATTCGCAGTGAGATCGAAGGTGCCTCAGCAGTTTTCGGGCCCGAGCACTGCTGGGAAGGGAGCTTGGCCGACGTCATGAGCGTGCAGGAACCGTTCACCGATCACCAGGTTCTGGTGTGCGGCTCGCCTGGGATGGAGGCTGCGACGGTTGCCGCCCTCGTCGGCAACGGGACCCCGATCGAGGCGATCGTGCGCTGACGTTCGAGGACTACCGCCCTTCGAACGTCGGCTTTCTCTTCTCTGCGAACGCGCGCGGTCCCTCTTTCGCGTCGTTGCTCTTGAAGACCGCGACGCCGAGTTCGGCGTCGATCTGGAAAGCTGCCTCCTCGTGCATGCCCTCGGTGTCGCGGATGGTCTTCAGGATCGCCTGCACTGCGAGTGGACCGTTCGCGGCAATCTGCTCGGCCAGTTCCAGTGCCTTCTCGAGCGCTTGTCCGTCGGGCACAACGTGTCCGATCAATCCGATGCGCAAAGCCTCGGCGGCTCGAATGTGCCTGCCCGTCAGCAGGATATCGGCTGCGATGGTGTACGGAATCTGCCGGACGAGCCGCACGGCTGATCCACCCAGTGGGAAGAGTCCCCACTTGGCCTCGGACACTCCGAACTTTGCACTCTCTCCGGCGACGCGGATGTCGGTGCCCTGAAGGATCTCGGTACCGCCCGCGATCGCGGGTCCTTCCACTGCCGCGATCAGTGGCTTGGTGAGCCTGCGGCCCTTCAGTAGGGCCTCGATCTTGGACATGTCCCATCCACCCGAGGAGAAACTGTCACCCGGGTGCGTGGACGTCATCGCTTTCAGGTCCGCACCCGCACAGAATGCTCCGCCGGCGCCGGTGAGGATCGCGACTCTGATGTCGGGATCGGCATCGACCTGGTCCCAGGCGTCGCGCATGATCGCCATCATTTCGCCGGAGAGCGCGTTGCGGGCCTCGGGACGATTCATCGTCACGATGAGAACGTGGCCACGCTTCTCGACGAGCGCGTGTGCTGATTTCGCAGATGTTTCGGGTGCGATCGAGGACACTGTTCGGTACTCCCACTCTATGTGACCTGCGTCTCCAACTGGCTATTGCCAGAAACGATAACACGTTCTATTTTTGACACGTGGCCCTCAACATCGCAGACCTCGTGGAACATGCAATAGACCTGGTACCCGACCGGGTCGCACTGGTGTGTGGTGATCGCGAGATCACCTACGCGCAGATGGAAGATCGAACCAACAGACTGGCGCACTACCTGCAGAAACAGGGGGTGAAGCCAGGCGACAAGGTGGGTGTGTACAGCCGGAACGGCATCGAGACGATCGAGTCGATGATCGCGGTGTTCAAGATCCGCGGTGTCGTCGTGAACGTCAACTACCGCTACATCGAGAACGAGTTGCAGTACATCTTCCAGAATTCGGACATGGTTGCCCTGATTCACGAGGCGCGCTACTCCGACAAAGTCGCCGCTGTCCTTCCGTCGTGCCCGCTTCTGAAGACGACGGTGGTGATCGACGGGGTGGACGGCCAAGTCTCCTACGAAGACGCTCTTGCCGAGTCCTCCCCGGAGCGCGACTTCGGCGAACGTAGCCCAGACGACATCTACATGCTCTACACCGGCGGCACCACGGGCAGCCCCAAGGGCGTGATGTGGCGTCACGAGGACGTCTGGCGGGTACTCGGTGGCGGCATCAACTTCATGACGGGCGAGTACGTCGAGGACGAATGGGATCTGGCGAAGATGGGTGCCGAGAACCCCGTCATGACTCGGATGCCGATCCCGCCGATGATCCACGGCGGTGCGCAATGGGCAACCTTCCAAAGCCTGTTCGGCGGTGGACGGACAGTGCTGCATCCGGATTTCGACGGTCACGCCATCTGGCAGCTTGTCGATCGTCACGGTGTCAATCTCATCTTCATCACCGGCGACGCCATGGCCAGACCGATGCTCGACGCGTTGATCGAGGGCAAGCCCGACGGGACGCCCTACGATCTCTCGACGCTCTACCTGATGGCGAGCAGTGCGGCGTTGTTCTCGCCGAGTATCAAGGAGAAGTTCCTCGAACTTCTGCCCAACCGCATGCTGACCGATTCGATCGGTTCGTCGGAGACCGGATTCGGCGGACTCAGCATCGTCGTGAAGGGAACCGAGCACACCGGCGGACCGCGAGTGAAGATCGACGCCTCGACCGCGGTTCTCGGCGCCGACGGGCATCCCGTCGAACCAGGTTCCGGCAGAACAGGTTTGCTCGCTCGTCATGGTCATATTCCGATCGGATACTACAAGGACGAGGTCAAGAGCGCGGCGACGTTCAAGGAGATCCACGGAGTCCGGTACTCGATTCCCGGCGACTATGCGCAGGTCGAGGAGGACGGCACCGTGACGATGCTCGGGCGCGGGTCCGTCTCGATCAATACCGGTGGCGAGAAGGTGTTCCCCGAAGAGGTCGAGGGTGCGCTCAAATCGCACCCCGAGGTGTTCGACGCAATCGTCGTCGGTGTTCCCGACGAGCGCCTCGGGCACAAGGTTGCCGCGGTGGTTCAGCCGCGAAGCTCCACTCGCCCTTCGCTCGCGGAACTGGATGCGTGTGCTCGTAAAGAGATTGCGGGCTACAAGGTCCCGCGCGCGGTGTGGTTCGTCGACGAGATCAAGCGTTCCCCGGCGGGTAAACCGGACTATCGGTGGGCGGTGGGCCAAACCGAGCTCAGACCCGCCGACGAGGTCAACTCCTCGCACCTGTCCGAGAAGGTGCGTTGATGCGCACCGATCTCAGCGAGAAGTTCGGCATCGAGTATCCGATCTTCGGCTTCACCCCGTCCGAACATGTTGCGGCAGCGATCAGTCGGGCGGGAGGGCTCGGTGTGCTGGGGTGTGTTCGCTTCAACGACGCCGAGGATCTCGACGCCGTGCTGACGTGGATGGACGAGAACACCGACGGCAAGCCGTACGGCGTCGACATCGTCATGCCGGCCAAGGTGCCCACCGAGGGTGCATCGGTGGACCTGAACGAGTTGATCCCTGCGGAGCATCGAGCGTTCATCGACAGGACGCTCGAACAGCTGGGTGTCCCACCCCTCGGCGACGACGCCGCGCGGAACGAGGGTGTGCTCGGATGGCTCCATTCGGTCGCGCGATCACACGTCGACGTCGCATTGCGGCACCGAATCGCGTTGATAGCCAACGCACTCGGCTCGCCTCCGAACGACGTCGTGGTGCAGGCACATGAGCGCGACGTGCCGGTTGCCGCTCTCGCGGGAACTGCGGAACATGCGCGCAGGCATGTGGAGAACGGCGTCGACATCGTCATCGCTCAAGGGTATGAAGCAGGGGGTCATACCGGTGAGATCGCGTCGATGGTGCTGCTTCCGGAAATCGTCGACGCCGTAGCCGGGCGCGCGAGTGTCCTGGCCGCAGGTGGGATCGGTAGCGGGCGTCAGGTGGCAGCTGCCCTGGCGCTCGGCGCAGACGGCGTGTGGATGGGGTCGACGTGGCTGACAGCGGCGGAGTATCGACTCGGGGCACGGCACGAGGGCAAACCGTCGGCGATGCAGGAAGCGCTGTTGACAGCGACCTCGAGCGACACCGTGCGCACGCGTATCTATTCGGGCAAGCCGGCGCGGCTCCTCCGAACGAAGTGGACCGACGCCTGGGACAAGCCCGACGCACCGAAACCACTGCCCATGCCGCTGCAGAACATCTTGGTCAGTGAGGCGCACCAGCGGATCAACGAGGCCGAGAATCCCGAGGTCGTGGCGATGCCCGTCGGCCAGATCGTGGGTCGGATGAACCAGATCCTCCCGGTCGCGGACATCGTCGCCGAGCTCGTCGCAGGGTACGAGAGTGCGGTCGACAGGCTCGTCGAGCTGCGGTAGAGCTGGTCGGTCGACACGTGAGACTAAGCTGCTCCACGAGCACAAGTCGACGAGTCGAATGGAGACGATCAGTGGCTTCCGAGATCGCAGTAGGCGACCTGGTTCAGGCGAGCGGTCATGCCGGGCCGTGGAAGGTGCTCGAGATACGCCAGGGTCTCGCGTTGCTCGAGCACCTCGACGGCCACCGATTGTCCGTGCGGACGACGACGCTGTCCGTGGTCCGCAAGGCATCGCCCGTCGACGCTGCAAAGCCTGCCGTCGACGAGCCCGAATCGCCGACCCTGTTCGACTAGCGGTTCTTGTACATTCGCCGCTGTATTTTCGACAACTTCTTGGCTTCGGCGAGTCGGCGACTGTTGGCGCGCGCATCATGCCGCGTCGTTGCCCAGTAGTTCTCCCGCTGTAACCGCTGGTAGTTGGCGATTCTCCGGGGGTCGACGTTCTCCTGGACAGCGCACCCGGGCTCGCTGGTGTGTGCGCAGTCGTCGAAGCGGCAGTGTTGCGCCAGTGCTTCGATATCCGAGAACGTCTGCTGTAAGCCCTCTTCCGAAGATACGAGCCCGACCGAACGCAGTCCCGGGGTATCGATGACGGTCATCCCCGGGGTCGCCAGCGGTATCAACTCGCGCCGGACCGTGACGTGTCGCCCCTTCGAATCGGCCTCTCGGACAGTGCCGGTGTCGAGCGCGTGTTCGCCGATCAGAACGTTGGCGAGGGTCGACTTGCCCGACCCGGACGGCCCGATCAGGGCGACCGTCCCCGCGAGACTGTCTGTGAAGCAGTCCATTCCCGAACCGGTGTGCGAGCTCACCGCGAGTGCTACCACGCCCGGAGCGGCAGATCGGACGGCATCGAGCCGACTGTCGGTGTCGATGCCCCTGTCGCACTTGGTGACGACGACGACAGGTGTTGCACCGCTGTCCCAAGCGAGTGCCACATATCGTTCGACACGACCGAGATCGAGATCGGTGTCGGCCGCCACGGTGACGACAACCGTGTCGACATTGGACGCAAGTGTCTGGGGGGTCGAGGTGGTTCCCGCCGACGCCCGGACGATCGCTGTTCGACGCGGAAGTACCGCCGAAATCGTGTCGGAGTCGACGAGAACCCAGTCGCCGGTGCACACGTCGTGTCGGCCGGATCGGGCGCGGACGATGCCGTGGGCGGTGGCGACCCCGCAGGCGCCGCGGTCGACCACCGTCACACGACCGGGTTCGCCGGGAGAGTCGATCGCCTGATAGAGGTCGTGCCAGTGGGAGTTGTAACCGTAGGAGTCGAGAAGCATGAGGGTGAGCCTTTCGAAGGGCCGACCCGCGGTGTACAGGTCAGCCAGGAACGTGGGCAGAAGGTGCCGACGGCGCGGCCGTATGCCGAATGGGCATGTTGACCTCCTGAAGTTCGATTCGAAGTGTTGACTCGACCAGACGTTATCAGCGCCCGGGATGGGTGCCAATCGATTTTTCGAGATGCTGACGGTCCAGCTCGGAGAGGCGCCGATACGGGCCGGCCGGCTCCGTCGACATCCACACCGGGTCGGGAGTGTTCCACCGCTGTCGCTGTAGCTCTCGCGTGAGCACCTTGTGGGTGGCGGTTCTGGGGAGTTCCGTGCAGATCCGGATCAGCTCGGGTCGTGCGCGCCTCGCCAAGTCGGGCTGCCTCGCCAGGAACTCAACCACGTCGGCGACGGCATCGACGTCCTCGGCGACGATCGCCGCCATGACTCTGTCGCCCGGGCCGTGCGCAGGCACCCCGTACACGCTGGCCGCATGAATCCCGCTATGACGCAGAAGTATCCGCTCGATCGGTGCGGACGCGAGGTTCTCGCCGCCGACTCGCATCCACCCGGTGGACCTACCGGCGAAGTACACGAAACCGTCGGCGTCCTGATAGGCCAGATCGCCGCTCCAGTACATCCCGCCGCGCATGCGGTCGGCATCGGCGTCCTCGTCGTCGTAGTAGCCGCAGAACATTCCGCGACCGGCTGTGTTGACGAGCTCGCCGACGGCGGCTTCTTCGTTCACGAGGCATCCGTCATCGAATTGCGCTATGGCGCAATCATTGCCCGATGCATCGAGAATCTTCACGTCCTCCGGCATCGGCCCCAGTGCCGTCGGCGGTGTGTCCGGAGTCCGCGCTATCGAGATCCCTCCCTCGGAGGATCCGAAGCCGTCCACGACCGTCACCGCGAACCTGTCTGCGAACTGTGCGGCCGCACCGGGCGTCGCTTCGTTGCCGTAGACCACGCGCAGAGGATTGTCGCGGTCGTCCGGCTGTTGGGGCGTCGCCAGAACATACGTCAGGGGAGTGCCGACGTAGTTGGCGTAGGTGGCCCCGAACCGGCGGACGTCGGGAAGAAACCCCGATGCCGAGAAAGTCTTTCGTAGAGCGAGATTCGCGCCCGCGGCCAATGCGACGGCCCAGCCTGCCATGATCGCGTTCGAATGAAACAGCGGCATCGAGACATAGACGGTGTCGGAGGGGCCGAGCTGAAACCTCGACGCCAACATGATTCCGGGAGTGACGACCTTGTCGTGGGTACATCGGACGGCTTTCGGCTCGCCGGACGTTCCCGAGGTGAAGACGAGCATGAACAGGTTCTGCGGGTCGGGCTCGCTAAGAGGTTCGCCCAGTGCGATGTCGGCGATGTTCATGGCGTCCGGTACCAGATGGATGTGCTCGGAGTCGGTGAGGATCAGCTGGCAGTGGGTCCGCCGGGCATCATCGACGATCGACGGTCCCGAACGCGTCGAGTTGAGTCCGACCACAACGAAGCCTCCGAGCGCGGCCGCGCCGAGCAGGAAGGAGAACTCGGGAACATTGGCGAGCAGCACTCCGACGTGGGGCGGCGCATCGGCGTCGAGCATGCCGTCGATGTACGCGGCCCAGCGTCGTGATTCCGTCACGTGCTCTGCCCAGGTGATGCGCTGATCTTCGAACAGCAGCGCCGTGGTCGAGTCGTTTTCGCGTGCGAGGAGCAGGTCGGTGACGGTCTCCATCACGCCGGGACGGACGCTAGCGTCGCGCCGAGTCGTCCGAGTTGCGCTGTGGCGCCCCCGTATGCGAATTCAGCGCGCTTGGCGGCCAGGAAGTATCGATGGACCGGATGATCTCGATCGAGGCCGACGCCGCCGTGGATGTGGACCAGCGTGTGCGCAACTCGATGGCCGGCGTCGGCAGCCCAGAACTTGGCGACGGCAACCTCGTCGTCGCCCTGCCTGCCTGCGGACAGGACCCAGGCCGCCTTCCAGAGGGTCAGTCGCGCACCCTTGACGTCGATGTAGGCGTCGGCCAACCGCTGCGCCACGGCCTGGAAGCTTCCGATCGGCTTTCCGAACTGCACCCGTTCGCGCGCGTATTCGGCGGTGACCTTCAGCGATTCCTCCAGCACGCCGAGCTGGTAGGCGCAGGTTCCCAGCACTATTCGAGCCCTGATCCAGCGTGCAATGTCGCTGCCCCCGAGGCGTCGGTTCGGTTCGAGGGCAACGGAGTCCAGTTCTACCAGCCCAAGGCTACGATTGTCGACGCCGTGCTGTGGCGTGATGGTGACCCCCGGGTCGTCGGCGCGAACGAGGAATACCCCGTCGGTGGTGGTCACGACGAATCCATCTGCGACAGTGGCACTGTCGACGGACATCTTCGTACCCGTCACCGTCCATCCGGTGGCTGTTTCCTCGGCTCGGGTAAGGGGATCGAGCAAGTCCTCGCCCTGTTCCTCTTCGAGGGCAAGCGTGAGTATCGACGATCCGGCTACAGCCGGCGCTGCCCAGTCCGTCGTCTGCTGTGCCGTCCCGAATTCGGCCACTGCGGCCGCGGCAGTGGAGCTCACGACGAACGGCACCGCAGCGAGACCTCGGCCCAGCTCGACGGCAATCGACGTCGATTCGAGGACGCCGAATCCGTCACCGCCGACGGACTCGGGTGCAGCGGCTGCCAACAGCCCGCCGGCTGCCAACGCGCTCCACAGAGACTTATCGATCGTGTCGGGGGTCGAATCGAGTTGTCGTTGAACGTCGTTGGTGCTGTATTTCGCTACGAGGTCGCGGGTGAGTCCGGCGAGATCGCGTTGGGCCTCGGTCGTCGTGAATTCCATGGTCTCATTCCTTCGGGAGTCAGCGAGCCGAGGCCGGCAGGCCGAGTGCAGTCATACCGATGATGTCGCGCTGCACCTCGTTGGTGCCGCCGCCGAATGTAAGAATCAACGAGGAGCGGTGCAGGCGTTCGAGTCTGCCGTGTAGCTGCGCGCCGGGAGAACCTTGGCGAAGGGTAGCGGCGGGACCGAGGACTTCCATCATGGTGCGGTACGCCTCGGTGGCGAGTTCGGTGCCGTACACCTTGTTGGCCGACGCGTCCGCTGGTCCGGGAGCAGATTTGGCGCTCGCGAGTTCCCAGTTCTGAAGCTCGAGGTAGGACACCTTGGCGTGCACCCGTGCGAGGGCGATCTGGACCCACTCCTGGTCGATGACTCTGGTGCCGTCCGGCCGCTTCGTGTTCTGGGCCCACATACGGGTTTCGCGAAGCGACGCGACCAGCGGCCCGGCGGAGGTGAGCGCGACGCGTTCGTGGTTGAGCTGGTTGGTGATCAGCGACCACCCACGATTCTCCTCGCCGACGAGCGCACTCGTCGGCACGCGCACGTCCTGGTAGTAGGTGGCGCTGGTGTCGGGACCGGCCATGGTGTGGACCGGGGTCCACGAAAATCCGTCGGCGTCGGTAGGGACGATCAGCATGCTGATGCCGCGGTGCTTCTTCGCATCCTGATCCGTGCGGCACGCGAGCCATACGTAGTCGGCGTACTGGATGAGCGAGGTCCACATCTTCTGCCCGTTGATCACGAAGTCGTCGCCGTCGCGCACCGCGGTGGTGCGGAGGGATGCGAGGTCGGTGCCGGCTTCGGGTTCGGAATAGCCGATGGAGAAGTGCAGCTCGCCCGCCGCGATGCGGGGGAGGAAGAACGACTTCTGTTCCTCGGTCCCGAAAGCCATGATCGTCGGTGCCACGCTGTTGATCGTCAGGAATGGGACCGGTGCGCCCGCGATGGCCGCCTCGTCGGTGAAGATCAGCTGTTCCATGGCCGAGCGGGCTTGCCCCCCGAACTCCTCTGGCCAGCCGAGCGCGAGCCAACCGTCCTTGCCCATCTGGTGGACGACGTCCCGGTAGACCGTGCCCTCGCCGTATTCGCCCGAGGTGGAGCTCAGTGCTTCGCGACGCTCCGGAGTGATCAGGGTGGCGAAGTAGGTGCGGAGTTCCTCTTGGAGCGCGGTCTGCTCCTGGGTGTATGCGATATGCATGCCATACCTCTTTTCGGTGCTGGGCAAATCATTGCACACGAGGTGTAACAGGTTCTAGTCTTGAGTGGGGGCGCGGCTCCGCCGCACTGGCGTGGTTATGTGCATCCTGGTGCACTCAACCGTGCCACTGGCGGCGGAGCCGCCCTACGGAAACGGCGGCAGAACCGCCCTACGGAAGGAGCGAACCATGGTCGAGGTCGACTTCGATCTCTGCGAGTCCAACGGCGTCTGCGTCGGTGCAGCTCCCGACGTGTTCGATCTGAACGAGCGCGACGAGCTGATTGTGTCGGACGCGGCGGCCGAGCTGCCCGAGAACAAGGATGCGATCGAGGAGGCCATTGCCGGCTGCCCGCGCGCGGCGATTCGGTGGCGGACCTAGCACCTTGCCAAGAATGAGAACACGTTCTACATTTTGTCCGTGAGCGACGAACAGGTACGACTTGACGGGCGGGTTGCGCTCGTCACCGGTGCGGCATCAGGGTTAGGGCGGGCAGAGGCGATCGGGCTCGCGCAGTCGGGTGCGAGCGTCGTGCTCGGAGACATCGCCCCGGGACCAGCCGTCGACGAAGCCATCGATCTGGTGAAACAGGCCGGAGGTGAGGTCGCGTTCGTCGCGGGCGACATCGGTGAACGATCGACCGCGGACGCCATGTTCAGTGTCGCGCAGGAGAAATTCGGCCGCGTGGACATCGTCGTCAACAACGCCGGGATCGTCCGAGATCGCATGCTGTTCAACATGTCCGACGAGGACTGGGACGCTGTGATCAAGGTGCATCTCCGGGGGCACTTCCTGATGACCCGCAATGCGGGCGCCTACTGGCGGGCTCGGTCCAAGGCCGCGGACAGTCCGGTCTATGGCCGAATCGTGAACACGTCCTCCGAGGCGGGGCTTCTCGGGCCGGAAGGGCAGGCGAACTACGGTGCGGCGAAAGCCGGCATCACCGCGCTGACATTGTCGGCATCACGCGCACTTGCGCGATACGGTGTGCGTGCCAACGCAATTTGCCCTAGGGCGCGAACCTCGATGACCGAGTCGGTCTTCGGGTCGGCGCCCAGCGACGGCCTCGATCCGCTCTCGCCCGAACACGTCGCCACCTTGGTCCGCTACTTGTCCGCACCGTCGTCCGAGAGTGTCAACGGGCAGGTCTTCGTCGTCTACGGTCCGATGGTTGCACTCATGGCGGCACCGACGGTCGAGGCGCGTTTCGACGCCGTCGACGGGGCCTGGACTCCGGAAAATCTGGCCGAGCAGCTGGGTTCGCACTTCTCCGGACGTGATCCGTCGAGGACGTTCTCTGCCTCTGCCGCGCTCGATCTCGGTGCGCCGCAGGTCACGGCTGGTAATTGAGCTTTGTCGTTTCGGCTACATCGGTAGCCGGAGAGTACGAAGATGGTGACCGTCGGGTGGTCATTGTCGTCGATCGGAAAACTAGATCACGTTCTAGTTTGGGATTCGCCAGACGTCAATGATGTTGTCGAATACGTTGAACTGCAACAGAACAAACGTGAACGGCGCGTCTCTTTTGACTACCGAACATGTTCTAGTTAATATGACCTGAGTCACACGCGACAAGTAGGGGAGGATTCATGAACGACCTCCTTCTCGTACCGCTACGTGCGGTAGGCGCGTTCTTCGACATGGCGTGGTACACCCTCCGCGCAGTATTCTCTCGGCCGTTCCAGCGGCGCGAGTTCGTCGACCAAGCCTGGTTCATCGCCCGCGTCTCCATGGTGCCGACTGTCCTCGTCGCCATCCCGTTCACGGTCCTGGTCAGCTTCACCATCAACATTCTGCTGCGAGAAATAGGTGCAGCCGACCTCAGCGGGGCGGGCGCCGCCCTCGGCGCGGTCACCCAGGTCGGCCCCATCGTCACCGTCCTGATCGTCGCCGGTGCTGGTGCGACGGCTATCTGCGCCGACCTCGCGGCACGCACCATCCGCGAGGAGATCGACGCGATGCGCGTGCTCGGCATCAACCCGATCCACCGCCTCGTCGTGCCACGGGTACTGGCATCCACCGTCATCGCTCTCCTGCTCAACGGCCTGGTGTGCACCATCGGCATCCTGGGTGGTTTCGTGTTCTCGGTGTTCCTGCAGGGTGTGAACCCGGGGTCGTTCGTCAGCGGGATCACCTTGCTCACCGGGTTCGGCGAGCTCATTGTGTCTCAGGTCAAAGCCGGACTGTTCGGAATGATCGCCGGGCTCGTCGCGTGCTTCCTCGGGTTGAACGTCAGGGGCGGCGCGAAAAGCGTCGGCGACGCCGTGAACCAGACCGTCGTGTTCGCCTTCATGGCGCTGTTCGTCGTCAATGTCGTCGTCACCGCCGTCGGTATCAAGTTGACGGCCGGATGAGGGAGCGCTGAATGGCCCTCGCTGCGACAGGTCGATTCCCGTTGACGCGACGGCGCATTGCCGGCGCGTCGCGTTCGGCGGACCGTGTCGGTGAGCAGGCGATCTTCTATCTCCAGGCACTGGGTTCGGTTCCGCGTGCCGCGGTGCGCTACAAGAAGGAAACGCTGCGACTCGTGGCCGAGATAAGCATGGGGTCGGGAGCGCTCGCCGTCATCGGCGGCACGGTCGTCATCGTCGGCTTCCTGACACTGTTCGCCGGCGGAACCATTGCGGTTCAGGGATTCTCTTCACTCGGGAACATCGGCGTCGAAGCGCTCACCGGATTCTTTGCGGCATTCATCAACGTGCGGATTGCAGCTCCGGTCATCGCGGGTATCGGGCTGGCCGCCACGATCGGTGCGGGTTCGACGGCTCAGCTCGGCGCGATGCGCGTCTCGGAGGAGATCGACGCACTCGAATCGATGGCTATTCCGTCCATTCCGTATCTCGTCAGCACCCGGGTACTGGCAGGGATGGTGGCGATCGTCCCGCTGTACTCGCTGGCGGTGATCGCCTCGTTCATCGCGAGTCGCTTTGCGACAGTGGTGATCTACGGCCAATCACCCGGGGTGTACGACCACTACTTCGACACCTTTCTGATACCGACGGACATTCTGTGGTCGTTCGCGCAAGCGATCGTGATGGCTCTTGCCGTGATGTTGATCCACACCTATTACGGCTACACGGCAAGCGGTGGACCGGTCGGAGTCGGTGTTGCAGTAGGTAATGCGGTACGCGCATCGCTGATCGCCGTCGTCACCGTGACCCTGTTGATCTCGCTCGCCATCTATGGCAGCTCCGGCAACTTCAACCTGTCGGGATAGCGATGAAAAAGCTCGCCGCTGCCGGCCTCGTTCTCGGTCTCGTTGCCATCGTCGCGATTGCGTTGACGATGTTCGGTGGTGGGTTCACCGAGACGGTCCCGGTCACCGTCACCTCCGACCGCGCGGGCCTGGTCATGGATCCGCAGGCCAAGGTCAAGCTTCGCGGTGTCGAGGTCGGCCGGGTCGCATCCATCACGCACGAGGGCAGCGAGGCGCAGATACATCTCGATCTCGACCCTGCCATGTTGCCGATGATCCCGGCGAATGCCGCAGTCGACATCAAGTCCACCACGGTGTTCGGATCCAAGTACGTCAACTTCCTCGTTCCCGCCGACCCGTCGGCGCAGAGCATCGAGGCCGGTGCCATTATCCCGGCAGAGAGTGTGACCGTCGAGTTCAACACATTGTTCCAGCACCTGTCCGAGGTGCTACAGAAGCTCGAACCGGAGAAACTGAACGCAACTCTCGGTGCAGTCTCCTCGGCACTGCGCGGGCGCGGCAACGAGTTGGGTGAGCTACTCGAGGACACCGATGCATATTTGGCAACGATGAACCCGTCTCTTCCCGCGCTGCAACGTGATCTGTCGGCTGCGGCAATCGTGACGAACGTCTACGCGGATTCGACGCCGGATCTGATGCGCGTTCTCGATAACGCGACCACGACCTCGGCCACGATCGTCAGCGAGCAGGCGAACCTGGACCTGCTGCTGATGAATGTCACGGGTCTCGCCGACACGGCGAATCAGGTTCTGACCGAAAACGAACAGCCCCTCGTAACGGCCCTCGGAACGCTTACGGCGACAACGACTCTGCTCGACGAGTATTCCCCCGCCCTGACATGCTTCCTCGTGGGCCTCAACAAGGGTCGGATCGCGTTCGGACCACTCGCGGGTGCGGGAGACAATGCGTCGATCCAGTTGAGTTCGAGTTTCCTGCTGGGCGATCCGGCGTACACGGTCGAGAAGGACCTACCGAAGATTGCTGCGTCCGGCGGGCCCAACTGCTACGGGCTGCCGGACTTCGATCCGAAGCAGGGCCCGGCGCCGTTCGTTGTCGCGGATACCGGGACCCAGCCGTACATCCCGTCCACCCAGCCCTCGGTCAACGTGCCGACCATCTTCCAGTTCCTGTTCGCGGGAGCGTGGCCATGAGAAGCAACACGGTCAAACTGTCCATCTTCGCGCTCGTGATGGTGCTGGTCTTCGGTGCGTTGGCGCTGGTGTTGAGCCAGTACCGATTCGGTAGCACCGACGGCTACCACGCCGTCTTCACCGACGCCTCGGGGCTGAAGTCCGGTGACAAAGTCCGCATCGCGGGTGTGCCCGTCGGATCGGTGTCGGGCGTGAAGGTCGCGGACGGAAACCTCGCCGAGGTCGACTTCGACGTAGATTCGAAGTATCGCCTGCTGTCGAGCACGGCGGCGACGGTCCGATACGAGAACCTCGTCGGCGACCGCTACCTGGAACTACTCGAAGGACCCGGTGGCACCGAGGAACTCGGCGATGGTGGGACCATCGAAGTCGCGCAGACATCGCCTGCCCTGGACCTGGACATGCTTCTGGGCGGATTCAAGCCCCTGCTGCGGGGGCTCGATCCGCAGCAGGTCAACGACCTGTCAGCGGCACTGCTGCACGTGCTGCAAGGTCAAGGAGGAACGTTGGTATCGCTTCTGGCCAATACCAATTCGTTCACCAATACCCTCGCCGATCGAGATCAACTGATCGGTGACGTCATCACCAACCTCGAGACCACTCTCGAGACCATCGACAGTCAGGGAGAACAGTTCGAGACCACCATCGACTCGTTGCAGCAGCTCATCAGTGGGCTTGCTCAGGACCGTGATCCCATCGGCGCCGCGATACCCAAGATCGACTCCGCCGCAGCAGATCTCGCCGGGCTTCTGCAAGCATCGCGACCCGACATCCAGTCGATGATCGCCGAGGCCGGACGCACTGCGACACAACTGGACCTGGGCAAGGACACCATCGATCAGGTGCTGACGCGACTGCCGAGCGACTACAAGAAGCTCATTCGCGTCGGATCGTACGGAAGCTTCTTCCAGTTCTACCTGTGCTCCAATACGTTCAAACTGTCCGGACCCGACGGTCGGACGCTTCTCGTTCCTACGGCGAAACAGGACACGGGGAGGTGTGCAAACATAAATGGACAAAACTAGAAACTTCGCACACGTCGGCATCATCGGGATCGTGCTCGCGGTCTGCATCGTGCTCGCGACGCTGCAGTACGACAGGCTTCCGTTCCTCTCCAGCGGTACGAACTACTCGGCACTGTTCGAGGACGCAGGCGGACTGATGATCGGCGACGATGTGACGGTCGCAGGCATTGCCGTCGGCAAGGTCGACGACATCTCCCTCTCCGAGCAGGAGGTCCGCGTCGAGTTCACGGTGCAGGAAGACATCGAACTCGGCGACGCGACGAGCGTGGACATCAAGACCAACACGATCCTCGGTCGCAAGTCGCTGAAGGTCACCCCAGCCGGCGCCGGCGCGATCGGTATCGACGACGTGATCCCTTCGAGCAGAACCAATTCGCCGTACTCGTTGACCGAAGCGCTCGGCGATCTCGGAACCACCGTGTCCGAACTCGACACCGAGCAGCTCGGCGATGCGATGAACGTCGTGTCGGACACCTTCGCCGATACTCCGCCCGACCTGAAAGCTGCACTCGACGGCGTTTCTCGTCTGTCGGAGAGCATCAACTCTCGCGACGAAAGCCTGCAGGACCTACTCGAACGGGCCGAGAGCGTCACCGGGATACTCGCCGATCGCAGCGGTCAGATCAACCAACTGATACTCGACGGCAACGAACTCTTCGGTGAGCTCGATCGTCGCCGCACCGCGATCAGCCAGTTGATCACCAACATCTCGGCGGTGTCGCGACAGCTGACGGCGTTGGTCCAGGAGAATCGGGCACAGCTCGGACCGACGCTCGAGAAGCTGAACTCCGTGGTGGCGGTGCTGCAGAAGAACAACGACAACATCGCCGGTGCACTCGACGGTCTCGGTCCGTACATCAGCGCGTTGGGTGAATCCGTCGCAAGCGGTCCGTTCTTCAACGCCTACATTC
The DNA here is from genome assembly GCF_057808915.1 of Rhodococcus sp. FG69. Lineage (NCBI taxonomy): Bacteria > Bacillati > Actinomycetota > Actinomycetes > Mycobacteriales > Nocardiaceae > Rhodococcus > Rhodococcus sp. FG69. The sequence continues at coordinate 46,380 of NZ_JBMDIX010000032.1, forward strand.
AGAACATTCTGCCCAGTTCGTGGTGGAAGACCGTCGTCGACAGTGTTGTCGCGCCGGAGCAACTGCCCAGCACGCTCATCGATCTGCTCCCGAAGAATGCACCACCGATCCTGAAGCCGCCGGGGGAGTGAGATGAAGAAGATCGTGATCGCCGCAGTGGCCGCCGTGCTGGTCGTTGCCATCGCCACCGCAGGCTACTTCGTCTACATGGGCGCGACGCGTACAACCGTTGTCGCACAGTTCTCCTCGACGACGGGCCTGTACGCGGGCGACGACGTTCGAGTGCTCGGCGTGAACGTCGGAAAGGTGCGGTCGATCGACCCACAGGGCGACGACGCGACGGTGACCATGGACATCGACTCGGACGTGAGCATCCCGGCCGATGCACAGGCGGTGATCATCGCGCAGAGTCTCGTCTCGGCTCGATTCGTCCAGATCACGCCCGTCTACGCAGGGGGACCCGAGCTGGCCGACGGTGCTGTCATTCCGTTGGAGCGCACCGCAGTTCCGGTCGAGTGGGACCAGATCAAGACCGAATTGACGAAGCTGTCGACCGCCCTCGGCCCTGATGGTGTCGACGAACAGGGACCTGCGGGACGATTCATCGACACGGCCGCCGAGAACCTCGACGGCAACGGTGAGTCGCTCAGGTCCACGTTGACGGAACTGTCCGACACCATGCGGGTGCTCTCCGACGGTCGCACCGACCTGTTCGCGACGATTCGCAACCTGCAGACGTTCGTCACCGCGCTCTCGAACAGCAACGAGCAGATCGTCCAGTTCGGTGGCAGGCTTGCGTCGGTATCGCAGATGCTCGGCGAGAGTTCCGACGAGTTCGGTGTGGCGATGACCGATCTCGACATCGCCATCGGGGAGGTGCAACGCTTCGTCGCCGACAACCAGGCCGGCCTGGTCGAAGGAGTCGCGCGGCTCGCCGACGCCACCCAGGTGCTCACCACCAAGCGTCCCGAGATCGAGCGGGTACTGCACGCTGGGCCCAATGCGTTGGCCAACTTCAACAACATCTACCAACCGGCACAGGGGACGTTGACGGGCGCGATCGCGGCGAACAACTTCGGCAATCCGATCAACTTCGTGTGTGGTGCCGTGGCAGGAATCGAGAACACCACCTCGGAGCGGAGTGCGGACCTGTGCAAGCAGTATCTCGGACCGGTTCTGAGCTCCTTGGTGTTCAACTATCCAGCGTTTCTCGCGAACCCGATCATGGGTGCCGACGCCAATCCCGATCAGATCGTCTACACCGAGCCGGGATTGGAACCGGCGGCCCCCGCACCTGCACCTGCCCCTGCCCCTGCACCGGTTACCGCGCCGGCTATGCCGACTGTTGCGGTGCCGAGCCTCGGCGACCTGTTGGGAGGCGGACGATGAAGCGCACCCTACTCGCTGCTCTGTTGGTGCTTACGTTGGCCGGCTGCCAGTGGGACGGACTGAACTCGCTTCCACTACCGGGAACGGAAGGACGAGGAGAGAACGCGTATCAGGTGCAGATCCAGATGCCGAATGTCACGACGCTGTCCCAGAATTCGCCGGTCATGCTCGACGATGTCACCATCGGAAGCGTCGCGGGAATCGAGGTCCAGGACTGGCACGCGCTGGTGACGGTCGCGCTGAACGAAGGAGTCGAGCTGCCGGAGAACGTGTCGGCCAAGATCGGTCAGACGTCGCTGCTCGGTTCCCAACACCTGGCGTTGGTGCCACCCGAGAATCCGGAAGGCCGTCTGGAAGCGGGCGATACGATTCCGCTCGACCGCGCCGGCGCGTATCCCACGACCGAACAGACACTGTCCTCACTGTCGGTGGTGCTCAACGGCGGCGGTCTCGCGCAGATCCAGGACATCACGACGGAACTGAACAACGCGTTCGGCGGACGCGAGGATTCCGTCCGTGACCTGCTGCCGCGACTCGACGAACTCGTATCCAGCCTCGATGCGCAACGCGGGGACATCATCGACGCCATGAGCGGCATCGATCGACTGGCAGTGACCGTCCAGAATCAGAACGCGACTCTCACCAGGGCGCTGAACGAGATTCCGCCGGCGCTCGACGTGCTGATCGCAGACCGCGAAAACATCACCACTGCATTCTCGTCCCTCGGGAATCTGAGTGAGGTGGTGAGTCGGCTGATCGAGACGTCGGGGCAGGACTTGCAGACCAACATCGCAAGCCTGACACCGGTGCTGAAGGCCTTGGCCGACTCCGGTAACGCACTCACCGACGTGTTGTCGGTGCTGTTGACATACCCATTCCCGCAGGAGGGCATCGACAACGTCATGCGCGGGGACTATGCAAATCTGGCGATGACGATCGACATGTCGCTTCCACGACTCGACGCGAACTTCCTGACGGGAACACCGTTGGCGGGCAGGATGGGTGGACTGGAGGGCGCGCTCGGGACGCAGGCTGCGCCGACGGCATCGTCGGCAGTCGATCCGCTGCTCGCCCCGGTGGCTCCGCCGACGCTGCAGATCCCGGGCCTACCACCGATCGAGCTTCCGGTCATTCCCGGTCTCGGGGTGCCGGCGCCATGATGCTCACCAAGTTCGTTCGCGCACAATTGATCATCTTCTCGATCCTCACCGTCCTCGGGCTTGTGGTCATGGCGACGCAGTACGTCGGAGCTCCGGCTCTGGTCGGCATCGGGCGTTACGGCGTCACCGTGCAGCTGCCCACCACGGGTGGTCTGTACCCACACGCGAACGTCACGTACCGCGGCACCACGGTGGGCGAGGTGAGTTCGGTGCGCCTGACGCCCGACGGCGTCGACGCCGAAATGTCGATCGAGAGTTCCTATCGCATCCCCGCCGACGTCGATGCTCAGGTCAAGAGCGTATCTGCGATCGGTGAGCAATACGTCGATCTGATCCCGCGCACGAGTTCGGGACCCGCGCTGGTGAACGGGGACGTGATACCCGAAGACCGGACGACGGTGCCGCAGGACGTCGGTCCGATGTTGGATCAGGCCGACGTGCTGCTGAGGAGTATCTCCGATACCAGGCTCGAGACAGTCGTCGACGAAGCGTTCAAGGCGTTCAACGGGACCGGTCCGGAATTGCAACAGCTCATCGATTCGGCGCGGTTGTTCGTCCAGGAAGCGCAGGCCAACTCGGAACAGACCAAGATCCTGCTGGATCAAGCCGGCCCGTTGCTCGACGGACAAGTCGTCAGTAGTGACGCGATACGTTCGTGGACAAGCAATCTCGCGACCTTCACCGACCAGCTGCGCGCCAGCGATCCGAATCTGCGAGCGATCATCGAGAAGGGTCCTGCAGCGGCAGCCGAGGCGAACCAACTGTTTCAGAATTTGCGGCCGACGCTCCCCATCCTGGTCGCCAACCTCGTCAGCATCGGGGAGGTTGGAGTCATCTACAACGCAGGCATCGAGCAGATTCTGGTGCTGTACCCGCCGGTCACGGCCGCACTTGTCACCGCAGCGGGAAGCGGACCGGCGGACGAGGGGGCCATCGTCGACTTCCAACTCGAGGTCAACGATCCTCCGGCATGCACGACGGGCTTCCTGCTACCCGAGCAACGCCGCGATCCCAACGAGATGTCGATACCCGACACCCCCGCCGATCTGTTCTGCAAAGTCGACCAGAACGACAGCACCGCCGTCCGTGGGTCGCGTAACTTGCCGTGTATGGAAGTGCCTGGACGGCGAGCCCCGACGCCGGAGATCTGCCGCAGCGCAGAGGGATACGTGCCGCTCGGCAACAACCCACCGTGGGGACCCGTCGAACAGGATCAACCGTCGTACACCGAAATCCCGAGCGGCGAAAGCAGTGTCGCGCCTGCTTCGGCGGCCAGGCCGTACAACCCGCAGACCGGAACCTACGTCGCACCCGACGGCACGGCGTACCATCAGCCGACGCTCGGAGGCGTAGACGGTATTGCCGGCCTGATGACGGGGCAGCAGGATGTCGGGTGAGTAGGGGTGCAGTCCTAGAGGTTTCGGGCAGCGAACGCGACGGCAAGCTCGAGGATGGTGCGGCCCTCCGGCACAGCTCCGGCGAGGACCGGGAAAGCGTGCACCTGCCCCTTCCAGACGTGTGTCTCGACGGTGCCGCCCGCGTCGACCAGTCGTCGTGTCATCGTTTCCACGTCAGGGCGCATGAGTTCGTACTCGGCGGTCGAGAGAAAGACCGGGGGGAACGCCGACGGATCGGCGTCGATGGGCGATGCCGAACCAGGAATGGCGTCCGGGCCGTTCATCCACCGATCCTCCAGCGCAAGAACCTGTTTCATCGGCAGGTAGGCGTCCTTGTTCATGAACTTGCGCGGGTGGTTCTTCAGGTCGAGGTTCAGCAGCGGCGAGAATCCGATGACCGCGGCCGGTGGAGTGAGGCCCTCCAGCACGGCGATCTCGGCGACTTTCATCGCCAGGTATCCACCCGCGGAGTCTCCAGCGACGACGATCTTCGTGGGATCGGCGACGAGGTCGAGTGCCGCCCGGTACGACGCCATGGCGTCGGCGATGGATGTCCCGATGCCGCCATGGGGAATCTGCCGGTATTCGACGGAGTAGACGGGCACGCCCGAGCGCGCAGCGATGGTCGCGCAGGCAACGCGGTGGGTAGCGAGGCCGCAGAACACGAAGCCTCCGCCGTGGAAGTACAGGACCGTCGCACCGTCCAGCGAGCCGCTCGCGGTGCGAGGATGCGTCGTCTTCTCGCACGGAACGCCGCCGAGCGCGACCTGTTCGATCGTGACGCGCTTCGGTCTGGGCATCTTGTCCACCGCACGGTCGAGATGTGCGATCGCTTTGATGCCGCCGTCGGTGAGGGGCCACATGCGCAGAGCCGGCTTGAACATCAGCCTCATGGCGTAGGACAACACTCGTGCCTGGCGGCTGACGTCGTGATGCCACGTGAGCGTGTGGGGCATGCGGCGAACATCCTCTCGCGGGTGAGACCGGACCTTGTGAGGCTAGCAGTCGAAGGAACGGGTTCCAGTTGGGGTGTGTCCGGCAACGATTGGCATGCACTATCGTCATTGATGTACCCGAAAAACCGGTTCTAGTTAGCATGTCGATGACTGCTGGTACGAGGAAGGGTTTCATGGACGAGGACGAGGGTACGACGCCGAGGCGTCCACGCCGTCGAGCTGTGCGAGCGGCGGGGCCGGTGGCCGGCGCGAGCGCACCGGCAGAGCGCACGACCCCGATCGAGCCGTCGCCGTCGCCTTCGGGAGAGCGTGAGTCCCAGCCTTCGGGAGAGCCTGAGTCCCAGTCTTCGGGGGAGCCTGAGTCCCAGTCCCGGCCCGAGTCCGAAACCCAGCCCTCGTTGGAAGCTGAGTCCCAGTCCCGGCCCGAGTCCGAAACCCAGCCCGAGTCCGAGTCTCGGCAACCTCAGCCGACCGAGGATGCTCCTGCTCGGCGTCGAGGTGTCCTGCTGACGGCGGCGTTCGTGATCGTCGTTCTGGCTCTGGTGGCCGCAGGCGCGTATCTCGTTGTCGGCCTGCGTACTTCGAATGCGGATGATGCTCGCGCAGAGAGGTTCGTGCAGACTGCACGTCAGACAGTCCTCAATCTGACGACCATTCACCCGGATTCGGCTCAGGCCGACGTCGACCGCTTGCTCGAAGGTGCGAGCGGCGACTTCAAGGCGGAGTTCGAAGGGCGCGAGGGGCCGTTCGTGGAGGTCGTCCAGCAAGCCAAGGTCGATTCCAACGGTGAGATCATCGAAGCTGGAATCGAGAGCAGCGCAGACGATTACGCCGAAGTTCTGGTCGCAGCGCGGGCGATGGTGCAGAACTCGGACGCAGAAGAACCCCAACCACGGGACTTCAGGCTTCGCGTCAGAGTCGTCGATGAGGGTGGCGTCATGACGGCGTCGAGAGTGGAGTTCGTACCGTGAAGAAACTGCTGGCTGTGTTAGTGGTCGTCGTTCTGGCCGCGGGTGTCGGTGCCCTGTATTACCAGTATCGACAGACTCAGCAGGTCGAGCAGGCACGTTCGGAGGCAGTCGACGCTGCCAGTGCCCAGGCGCTGGCGATGTTGGCCTACGACTACACCGGCGTCGATCAGCAATTGAGCTCCGCTGCAGAAGGACTGACGGGCGACTTCAAAGACGAGTACCTAGGGCTCATCACCGATGTGATTGCACCGGCCGCGAAGGAGAAGTCGCTGACGGTGCAGGTCACGGTGCAGGGTACGGCCGTCGTGTCCGCAGAACCTGACGCCGCGTCGGTATTGCTGTTTCTCAATCAGATCACCACGAGTTCCGATGCCCCGGACGCCGCGAGCAGCGGCAGCCGGGTGCGAATGAGCCTCGAAAAGGTCGACGGGCGCTGGCTGACGAGCAACCTGGAGCCCATCTAGTGGCGCGGTAGAGCGTCCCCCCAGTGCACTCAACCGTGCCACTGGGGGCGGAGCCCGTTATGACACTGGGGGTGGAGTCCCCTACCTCGACGTCGCCTGACCGTCCTGCGGCGGATCGGACAACGCATTGAGGAACGCCCGCGCCCACCGGTCGACATCGTGGGCCAGGACCTGACGACGCATGGCGCGCATGTGCCGTCGACCTTCCTCCGCCGGCTGATCCAGCGCGGAGATGATCGCGTCCTTGACACTGTCCAGGTCGTGCGGGTTGCAGAGGTACGCCTGACGTAGTTCGGCTGCAGCGCCGGTGAATTCACTGAGTACGAGCGCACCGCCGAGATCGCTGCGGGAAGCGACGTACTCCTTGGCGACCAAGTTCATGCCGTCGCGCAGCGGGGTCACGAGCATGACGTCCGCTGCAACGAAATAGGCGATGAGGTCGTCGCGGGGTATCGGGCGGTGCAGGTAGTGAACCACCGGATGGCCGACCTGCCCGTACTCGCCGTTGATGCGTCCGACCTGCTGTTCGATCTCACCGCGCATCGCCTTGTAGCTCTCGACTCGTTCACGGCTCGGAGTGGCGAGCTGAACGATGATGTTCTGAGCCGGGTCCACGCGGTCCTCTTCGAGGAGTTCGCGGAATGCATTGAGCCGGACGTCGATGCCCTTGGTGTAATCGAGGCGGTCGACACCGAGCATGATGCGCTTCGGGTTGCCGAGTTCCTTGCGGATCTCCTTGGCCCGGTCACGGACGGCTTTGGACCTGGACTTGACGTCCAGATCGCCCGAGTCGATGGAGATCGGGAAGGCGCCGACACGAACTGTTCGGAACCCGACCTGTACCGAACCCAACCTCGAGCGAATTCCGACGCTTCCACGCGAGGTGACCTGCCCGGCCAGGCGCCGAGCCAGGTACAGGAAGTTCTGCGCCCCGCCGGGGAGATGGAAGCCGATCAGGTCGGCGCCGAGGAGACCCTCCACGATCTCGGTACGCCACGGCATCTGCATGAACAGCTCGACGGGCGGGAACGGGATGTGCAGAAAGAAACCGATGGTGAGATCCGGACGCAGCATCCGCAGCATCTTCGGGACGAGTTGGAGCTGGTAGTCCTGGATCCACACCGTCGCGCCCTCGGCTGCCGCCGCCGAGGTGGTCTCGGCGAAGCGCCGGTTGACTTCGACGTACGCGTTCCACCACGCCCGGTCGTACACCGGTTTGACGATGACGTCGTGGTACAGCGGCCACAGTGTCGCGTTGGAGAAGCCCTCGTAGTAGTCCGCAACTTCTTGCTCGCTCAGCGTGACCGGGCACAGCTCGAGCTCGTCCTCGACGAACGGCTCGACCTCGACGTCGGGAACTCCCGGCCAGCCGACCCACGCACCCTTGTTGGCACGAAGGATCGGCTCCAGTGCAGTGACTAGACCGCCTGGGCTGCGCTTCCATCGGGTGCTGCCGTCGGCCAGTGTCTCCAGGTCGACGGGTAGCCGGTTGGCTACTACGACAAAATCCGAGCCCTTCGAGGCGTCAGCCACTACTGTCCTTTTCGTTCATCGATCTCGAGAATGACGCGAGTCAGTCGACCTTCGCTGTGGGTTCGATACCCAACATCGCCAGAAGCATGCGGCACTCGTCCGCATCCGCGGCGTAGGCGGCGACAACACGCTGCGCTTGGCTGGCGGTTTCGTCGGCGAGAGGAACCAGATCCTCGTCTGCAATGTCGGTGTCGGTGGTCGTCTTGGCGGGCATGATCTTCTCCGTCTTCCTTCGTCGGTGTCGACTGCGGGAGCATGTCGAGCGTCGATGTGCTTCTCGCGCCCCGACTCTATGAGAGTTCGCTGCCCTCACGCCACTTTCTGTTGTCGGCGGCCAACTGGACGGGCAGATGGTTTAGGGTCGGCTAATGTCCTTTTCTCCACCGGCGACGTGATGCCGACGTCCTCGAACGCCACTTCACCGTTGACCGGCAGCTCGATTCTTCGCCGGACCGTCATGCGCCAACGAGCACGAATGATCATTTCTTCGCTGTTTTTCTGCGTCCACCAGTTCTGCGAGACGATGGTTCCCGTCGCGATCGGACTCATCGTGGGCCGGGCGATCGACACCGGTGACGGCAGGGCGATGATCGTCTCGTTGTTCGCCCTGGCTGGGCTGTTCGTGGTGTTGTCGTATGCCTACCGCTTCGGTGCCCGCATCATCATCGTGGCGATCGAGCGTGAGGCGCACATGATGCGCGTCGAGGTCGCGAGCCGGGTTCTGCACCCTCGGGGCGTCCGTACCGATCTGATGTCCGGCGAGCTCCTGACGGTGTCGACCTCCGACGCGGAAAAGACCTCCTGGATTCTCGACGTCATCGCGCGGACTGTCGCCGCGATCACCGCGACCGTCGTCTGCGCGGTCGCATTGCTGATCATCGACATTCCCCTCGGCCTCGCAGTGCTCGTCGGAACGCCGGTCATCATGTATCTGCTGCAACGCGCGGCGCCGCTTCTGACGCGCACCGCGACGACGCAGCAGGCCGAGGTCGCCCGGGTATCCGGGATGGCGACCGACCTGGTCAGCGGTGTGCGGCCGCTGCGCGGAATCGGCGCCGAGGGTGCGGCATCGGCGCGGTTCGACGAGTCGAGCCGAAAAGCATTGACCGCCACCATGAAAATGGCCAAAGCCAACAGCATCTACCTCGGATTCTCGACGACCGTCAGTGCGCTGCTCTCGGTCGGGATCGCGGGCACTGCAGGCTTCTTCGCTCTGCAGGGGCGCATTTCGGTGGGTGAGCTGATCACGGTCGTCGGACTCTCGCAGTTCGTGATCGAGCCGTTGACGACGATGTCGCGCCTACCTGGGATCGCCGCGATGGTACGAGGATCGGCGGACCGACTCGCGCTGGTGCTCGGCGCCGACCATGTACTCGCCGAGGGCGGTTCCCAGGTGCCGACGGCGACCGACGTCGCCGTGAAGGGTGTCACTTACCGCTCGCTCGACGGGCTGGACATGGCGGCCGCGCCGGGTGAGCTGCTGGGCGTTGTCACGCTGCGTGCACAGGACGGCGAGGCGCTGGCGGCCGTCCTGTCCGGACAAATCGGTGCCGACGACTATCTCGGCTCTGTCACGATCGGTGGCGTCGGAGTCGGCGAACTCGGACTCACCGAGGCGCGCCGAACCGTTCTGGTCGAACCACACAACACCGACCTTTTCGCAGGCACGGTGCGCAGCAACGTCATCGCCGGACGTGATCGCGCCGATCACGAACTGGACAGGATTCTGGAAGCGTCCGCTGCCACGGACGTTGTCGCGATGCACGAGAGCGGGCTCGATCACGCCGTCACCGACCGGGGAGCGTCGCTGTCCGGTGGCCAGCGTCAACGCGTCGCTCTCGCCCGAGCGTTGTCGGTGTCCGCGCCGGTGCTGGTGCTGCACGACCCGACGACGGCCGTCGACGCCGTCACCGAACACGCCATCGCCGCTGGGATCGAGCAGTTGCGTCATACGGGTGATCTCGCGCAGACAACCGTGCTGATCACGACGAGTCCCGCGTTGCTCGCGGTGACTCACCGGGTGCTTGTCGTCGACGGCGGACGGGTCGTCGCCGAGGGCACACACCACGATCTCGCTGCGAACGACGAACGCTACCGGGAGACGGTCCTGCGATGAGCACACCCGAATTGCTTCCCATCGCGACAGGCGCACGGTCCTGGGCGTTTCTGTCGGGCGAATTGAGGGGACGACGGGTCCTCGGCCTGGTCACTCTCGTGATTTCGGCTGTCGCCGCGGCGATGTCGCTCGTGCCGGTCTACGTGTTCGGCGTGCTGGTCGACCGTGTGACCGAGGGGGCGCCGACGTCGACGATCGTTTCCGTCGTCACCATCATCACCGTCGCCGCTCTCGTCGGTGGGGTGTTCACCGCGCTCAGTTCGTATCTGATCAGCAAGCTCGGCGAGGGCATTCTCGCGTCACTGCGTGAACGAGTGCTCGGCCGTGCCCTGCACCTTCCGGCCGACACCCTCGAACGAGTCGGCAAGGGCGACCTGCTGTCTCGTGTCGGTGACGACGTCGCAGTCATGGCGAAATCGATCGGTGAGGTCATCCCGAACATCGTCTCGGCGTTGCTGCTGGTGTCGCTGAGTGTCGTGACCATGTTGAGCCTCGACTGGCGGCTCGGCCTCTCCGGTATGGTCGCGATCCCGATGTACGTGCTCGCGTTGCGATGGTATCTGCCCAGGTCTGCGCCGATGTACGCCGCGGAACGTATCGCGATGGGTGAACGATCGCAGGCACTCATCAGCAGCATGCAGGGCGCGCGAACCGTCCGAGCGTACGGATTGGAGCAGGCCCACCTTGCCGAGATCGACGCGGCGTCGGGCAAGGCTCGGGACATCGGTATCAAGGTTTTCCGGTTGTTCACGCGCTTCGGCTCTCGCAGCAATCGCGCCGAGTGTGTGGGTCTGTCGGTAATTCTCGCCGCGGGGTTCGTGTTGGTGCAGGACGGGCATGTCACGGTCGGTGAGGTCACTGCCGCGGCACTGCTGTTCCACCGGCTGTTCAATCCCATCGGAATGCTGATGTTCTCGTTCGACGACATCCAGTCCGCCGGTGCGTCTCTCGCGCGGCTCGTCGGTGTCATCGATATGCCCGACGAGCGTTCCCGCGGTACCGGAGCGATGCCGACGGACGGGACGCTCGAGGTCACCGGTCTTCGGCATTCGTACGACACCGGTCACGAGGTGCTGCACGGGATCGATCTGACGGTGCACGCAGGGGAGACGGTTGCGCTCGTAGGATCCACTGGCGCAGGCAAATCCACCATTGCGGCGATTGCGGCGGGCTCTATCGATCCGACCTCGGGGCTGGTCCGTATCGGCGGGGCGAGCCTCGATGAGCTCGGTGCCGACGGTCTGCGTCGTCACATCGCGATCGTCAGCCAGGAAGTGCACGTGTTCGCCGGCAGTCTGATCGACGATCTGCTGCTGGCGGCGCCGAACACAAGTCGTGACGACGTCCGGGCGGCATTGCACACCGTCGGTGCGCAAGAGTGGGTCGACGCGCTGGCCGATGGCCTCGACACGCAGGTCGGGGAAGGCGGGCACGAGCTGACCTCGGCCCAGTCGCAGCAGCTCGCGCTCGCGCGGCTGGTGTTGGCGGACCCGGCCGTCGCTGTCCTCGACGAGGCGACCGCAGAGGCAGGAAGCTCGGGTGCGCGGGACCTCGAAGCGGCGGCTGCAGCGGCGACGCGCGGTCGGAGCACGCTGGTCGTCGCGCATCGGTTGACTCAGGCCGCGGCCGCAGATCGGGTGGTCGTCCTCGAGCACGGCCGGATCCTCGAACAGGGCTCGCACGACGAACTCGTCGCCGCCGGTGGGCGGTATGCGGAACTCTGGTCTGCGTGGGAGGGGCGCTGACCCGAGGTCGTGACCTCGAGGAACACAGCCGGTTTCACCGTTCTCGGGCCATTCCCACCCCTCCCGCCGAGATCGAAGTTGTGCATCGTTGTCGCTGGTTGTGGGTGCATAACTTCGATGTCGGCGGGAGGGGTGGTGGATGTCGGCGTAAGTCAAGGCGTCGGCGACGGTGGGTGTTGTGTAAGCCAGTAGCCGAGGCGGATGTGATGGGCGGACTGGGCTTCGGGGGTTCTGGTGGATGTGGCGTGCCAGTAGGCGACGGAGGAGTAGCCGAGTTTCAAGCCCAGGCCGCGGCGGTCGGATTCGGCGAGGATCGCCAGTTTGGCTGCGGTGAGGGATGTTTCGGTGGTGTGGATATGCGCGAGTGCGTACTCGAGCTCCTGATCGGAAAGCGTGTGTGCGCTTTGAAAGTCCCCCAACTTCTGCATGCCCCGAAAGCTACAAGCGAGCACCGACAAAAACTCCGCCGCCGATCGAGTGGTTGTACTCGAGCACAGTAGGTGCCTTGGGATTCTCACGCACCCGGCAGGGAGCTGTGCACCCGTACTCCGGTTTCACCGGCCGAGACCTCGGGCCGCAGGACGAACCGCTCGTCGTAATCCCCACCGTTCTGTTGGCGGAAGGGAACCGGCGCGTCGGTGAACAGCGAGTCGAGGCGACGCCGCAGTAGAGATTCCGCTTCCGCATACCCCTCGGCGGTGATTCGGTCCGCGCTCGGAACCAAGACCGGCGGCAGCACGGACATGCCTGTGTACCAGAACAATCCGTGTTGGATCGGGAACAGTAGCTCGTTCAGTGAGCCGTTGATCCCGCGCTCGGACACCGTGTGTTCACTGCCGCCCATACTCGTGACGATCAACGCACGCTTGCCTACCATCAGGCCGTCGCCGTAGCGTCGGGTGCCGCCGCTGTTGTGAATTCCGCTGTCGCGTCGGATTCCGTATCCGAATCCCTCGACGAACACTCTGTCTACCCACCCCTTCAGGATTGCGGGCATCGAGAACCACCACAGCGGAAACTGCAGCACGACGGCATCTGCCCGCCGCAGCTTCTCGTGTTCATCCGCGATGTCCGCGGCGAGGGTTCCGTTGCGGAGAGCGTCCGAGGATGCGGTGGCCACAAGGAGGCGGCGGGTTCGATCGTGGCCGTAGTCGGCCGCATCTACAACGGGATTCCATCCCATCCGATACAGGTCGGACTGCTCGACGATATGCCCGCACGACGTCAGATGTGTTGTTGCCGCGTCCCGCAACGAGCCGTTGAGCGAGCGAGGTTCAGGATGCGCGAAAACCCACAGAATGTTCATGGCTCGAAGCCTGCCGGGATTCGGTTCGCAGAGACAGTGGCCGACAAGACAACATGTGAAAGAATTCGGCCATGTGTGCGCACAAGGTAGCGGTGTTCGTTCGCGACGGCCTACTTGCGATGGAGTTCGGTTCGGTCCACCGACTGTTCGGGCAAGCCAGGTCGGAGAAGGACGAGCCGCTCTACGACGTCGTGACCTGCACTCTTGCGCCCGGGACTGTGCGCACCGACTCGGACGTGGACATCCACGTCACCAAGGGCGTCGAGGAATTGGCCGATGCCGACACCGTTATCGTGCCGGCGTCGGACGTCGACTACGGGTCTTCGCGGCTCGATGTCGGTGGCATCTTCGACGCGGTTCCGGCAGACGCCCGTATCGCCTCGATCTGTACCGGATCGTTCGTCCTCGCCGCAGCGGGTTTGCTCGACGGTAAACGGGCCACTACGCACTGGAAGTCCGCAGAGCAGTTCCGCGCGCTGTATCCGCAGGTGCGCCTCGAGCCGAATGTTCTCTACACCCACGACGGAAACGTCCTGACGGCCGCAGGCGAGGCGTCGGGAATCGATCTGTGTATCTACATGATTCGCTGTGATTTCGGTGCCGCCGTCGCGAACGAGGTGGCGCGGGGAACCGTCGTACCGCCGCATCGCAGTGGTGGTCAGGCTCAGTACATGAACACTCCGGTGCCGCGGACGACCACGACGTCGACAGCGGATGCGCAAGCGTGGGCGGTCGCGAATCTGGACAAGCCTTTGAGTCTCGAACTTCTGGCGTCGACGCAATCGATGAGCGTGCGCACGTTCACGAGGCGATTCGCCGCTGAAGTCGGCATGTCTCCGGCGAAATGGATTGCGCAGCAACGGTTGCATCGTGTGCGAGAGCTGCTCGAGAATACCGACAAGACGATCGACCGCGTCGCCGCCGAAGCGGGGTTCGGTACCGCCACCTCGATGCGTCAGCAGCTCATGGCAGAGATCGGGGTCTCACCGAGTGCTTATCGCGCAACGTTCCGCGGCATTCGCTAGTTTGTCGGTGCCATCGTGCACCATGTCGTCCAGTCGACCGTGAGAGTCGGCCTGAGCGGCTTGGGGGCGGGATGTACGAAACGAAGAGTGGAACCAAACTGGCGATTCCGAATGGTGTGTTCACAGCGCTGTTGGCGGGAACCCTGTTGAACGGGCTCGTGCTCGTGGCGGCATGTGCATCGATTTGTGCAATGTGGGTGTTGGTCGCCGGCTACGAACTTGCATGGATTGCTTCGATCCGGGACTGGGCCTGGCTGACCGCGGGCATATCGCTCGTTGCGGTGTTTCTGTACTACTGGGCCGTCTACTTCGCTTCGACGTCGGTTGCGGTGAACAGTAAAGTAGCGCTGTCGATGTGGGTGCGTACCCTCGTCCGGTCGCGGTGGGGATCAACCACGCTGGCGTGGTGGTGCTCGTTGGTGGTCCTGTTCACTTCCGTGAAGTATGTCGATTCACATCTGCGGGGCGGAGCCCTGTACGTGTCAGTGTGCACAGCGTTGGCGGCAGTGGCCGCGGTCGCGCTGGCGGCGTCGACACGCGAACTCGTCCGTGCGTACCGTCGGTCTGGTTGGAGTCCCTTGATCACCGATGGGGTCGATCTCGATTACACCGAGCACGAGGCCTTTTCGATCGACAGCGCGTGGAGGGCAGCAGGTTCGGACTGGGTCGCTCCCAACGCGATTCTCGATGTCCGGACGGCAGTCCGCTATGCGAAGTTGGCCCAATCGCGTTCGGCGGTGTTGCTGTACGTAGGCAAAGGCCTGGCGTGGCTGTGCGGATTTCTGGCTATCACCGCGCTGGTCTGGTCCTTGAACGAGAACGTGCACCCCAGTGCCGCTGCCGTTCCGGCTATTCCAGCCTCCCTGGTGCTCCTTGGGTACGTAGTGGAGAGACGCTCTCGACAGTTGGAACGGCTGGTCACGGACTACGCAGAAGTGGCCCGTGCTTTGTTGGCTCAGCACGATGACGCAGATTGCCAACCCGCTCCCAGGTTGAGTGCGGGTCAGCGAATGCTCAGACGGCTTCGTCTGGCGGCAAAGACGCCGGTCTCCTGAAGCGAACTGGGGAAGAAGCGTCCCGCGGAGGCGCTTCTTCCCCAGTTGTGCTGCGCTCGTTCAGCTGTCCGAATCCTTCTCTGCCAGGAACAACTTCTCGATTCTGGCGGCCTCGGCCTTCTTGTCCTCGGCGTCCTCCTGGTGCTCCGCGGCGTCGGCGAGTTCTGCCTCGGCCGGGGTTGCGGCGGACCGCTCCACCTTGTCGATCCGGTCCTTCTGCTTCTTCTCGGCATTGCGAGCGGCAGCAGCGCGCGCAGCTGCCGCATCGTCGGCCTTCTTCTTGTCGGCTGCAGCCTTCTCTTCCGCCTCCTGCGCGGCCTGCCGCTTACGCTCCTCGGCTTCGACGCGGGCCTTCTCGGTCGCTTCCTTGGCCGCGTCGGCTGCGGCCTTGCGCTCCTTCTCGGCGGTCTCGCGCGAGGCCTTCAACTTCTGCGCGGCCTCCGCTTCCTTCGCATCGGCCTGGGCTTCCAGTCGTTGCGCCCGGGCCAGCTCGTCAGCGTGGTGCACCTGCTCCGCACCGCGCTGCTGAACACTCTTGTCGCCGAGAATGGCGCCGACCTTCTGGTCAAGGGTGCCGACGGTGCGCTCGTACACCAGTCGTGCGGGTGCCTCGGCGTTCATCGATCGCACCACGTTGTTCTCGAACAGATCCAGCGGGATCCGCACGAGCTTGTACTGGAATCTGAGGATCGTGATCGGTATGTCGATGAGGTTCATCTTCGAAAAACTCCTAGGTAAGTGTGGAAAGTCAGGCGTTGCGACGAGCGCGCTCGGCCGCGGCGCGTGCGGCCTCGGCCTCCGAGACCTCGTTGCTGTATTCGACGACCGCATCCAACTGGTCCTGCGAAGCGGCTGCGGCGTCGGCTTGCCCTTCGGCGACGGCTTCGATCTGCTCGGCACGGGCGTCGACCTCGGCGTCGGCAACCTCGGCAGCAACCCTGCGGTCCTTCTCCTGCTCGGCAGCGATCCGTTGTGCCTGCTGTGTGCGGCGGGCCTCGTCTTCGGAGGCACGGGCGCTTTGTTCGGCGGCAGCCCGCTGATCGTCCGCGGCGTTCTTCACCGAGGCGAGGTCCTCGCCCGCTTGTGCGGCCTGGGTCTCGGCCGCCAGCTCGGATGCTTTTGCTTCCTTCTTCTGCCGGGCCTGTGCGGCCTGGAGTTGCCCCTCGGTGGTGAGCGAGTCGTTGCCCGTCACCGCACCGGCGACCTCCTTCGCCTTGCCCTTGATGCCGTCGAGCAGGCCTTTTCGAGCTTCCTGCGACGCATTGTCGTCAGTCATGTGCAGTTCTCCTAGCGCATACGAGAATTAAGTTCGCCGGACGGCGTTGTGCCCTACTCACGGGTACCCCCGAGGAGATGCCGGAAACCCGGCGCCGGTGTCTCGGCCGTAAACTCATCGCGAACACGAGCGACAGCTAAGGAGTTACATGCCCACCGCCACGGTGAACGGGATATCGCTGAACTACCAGGTCAAGGGTGCCGGGCCGTTGGTGGTTCTGATCATGGGAACCGGCAGCCCCGGCCGAGTGTGGGATCTTCACCAGGTCCCCGCGCTGGTCAAGGCCGGATACCGAGTGTGCTTCTTCGACAACCGAGGCATAGCGCCATCGTCCGAGAGCACCCAGGGCATGACCATCGATGATCTTGTTGCGGACACCGCAGGTCTGATCGAGCTGGTGCGCGAGGGTGACGAGCAGGCGTTCGTCGTCGGCACGTCGATGGGCGCCCGGGTCGCCCAGGAACTTGCGCTGCGACGTCCGGAGTTGATTCGCAAGGCGATCTTCCTTGCCGGCCATGCCCGGCTCGACGAGTTTCAGAAGACCCTCGGCGAAGGCGAGCGCGCGTTGGCCGATGCGAAAACAGAGCTGCCGCCGAAGTATGCCGCAGCGATCACGGCCGCGATGAACCTGTCGCCGACGACGCTGTCCGACCCCAGATCTGCTCGCGACTGGCTCGATCTCCTCGAATTCTCCGTCGCGCCGATTTCCGCGGGCGTTCGAGCGCAGATCGGCATGGACGAGAACTTCGACCGCGGTGCCGCGTACGGAAAGATCGGCGTTCCGTGCCTGTCGGTCGGGTTCGAGCACGACCGGATGATTCCTGCGTACCTGAGTGCGGAGCTGGCCAAAGCCATTCCCGACGCCCAGTACGTGGAGATCCCGGATGTCGGGCACTACGGCTACCTGGAGCGACCCGAGGCGATCAACGAGGCGGTACTGACATTTCTGCAGAGCTGACGCACCGTTGGGATAGTGTGCGTTGCTAGGGTCAGGGGAGGCACTTCACCAAAGAAGACTGCCTACATACGTATGCGACGAGTGAGGCGAGATGAGTACCAATCCATTCGATGACGAAGACGGACGCTTCTTCGTGCTGGTCAACGACGAAGATCAGCACTCACTGTGGCCGACGTTCTCCGACGTCCCGCAGGGTTGGCGAGTTGTCTTCGGTGAAGACAGCCGCGCAGCATGCTTGGAGTACGTCGAGAAGAACTGGACCGACATGCGTCCGCGCAGCCTCCGTGAAGCAATGGAGGCCGACGCGGCTGCCCGTCAGTCCGCTGAGGGAACCCCCGAGGCCTGAGCTTTCTTCTTCTTGAGTTCCACTGGACCGCGTCGCCGACGAACCGTCGGGCGGCGCGGTTCTTCTCTTCGACGAAGGGTCGGTCGGAGCAGCTCCTCGGTGCGCGCCAGGATGCGCGGCCGACGCAGCGTGCGCGCACCCCACTCGCCGAGCGTGACTCCGGCCGCCAGGCCGCAGCCGATACCGAACGCCGCGAGCAGTGAGCTGAACCCGAGCAGCAACTGATCGTTGAGCATCGCGTACAGACCGCGGTACAGCGATAGACCCGGCAACAGCGGCGTGATGCCCGCGACCGCGACGATGAGCGGTGGAATCAGTGCGCGACGAGCCATCAGACCACCAGCGAAGCCGACGACCGTCGCCGCGAATGCCGACGCGATGATCGGGCCCGTTGCGAGCGTTTGCACCATCAGATACACCAGAGCGCCGGCGAAGCCGCCGAGGAACGCCGCCGTCAGTGCACGCTTCTCCGCATAACAGGCGAGGGCGTAGAACAGCGAGGCGAAGGCGCCCGCGAGCACCTTCGTCGGGACTTCGGTGATATCGGGCGGTGGGGTATTGCTGATGAGCGGCAGATCGCTGCCGATGATCGCCGCAATCTTTAACGACGTCGCGACGCCGGCGATGATGCCGCCCGTCATCATCAGAACTTCGAAGAATCTCGCCGACGCCGTGATCGGTGCGCCCGTAATGGCATCCTGCACCGAACCGACGAGTGAGAGCCCCGACAACAACACCGTTACTCCGGCGGCGATGACGAGCGACGGCGATATCGTGACACCCAGTTGGTCCTGGAAGTTGTACAGCGTGATCGCCGGAGTCGCGGCCACGAACCCGCCCACGACCTGCTGGAAGAAGAACGGGAGGCCCGCGCGGTTCAAGACGCGGCCGATACGGTCGATGACCATCGTCGTCAAGAAGCTCACGACGGCTACCAGCGCGCCACCGCCGACCAAGACGCCGATGGATGCGGCCATGCCCGACCACGCGAACGTCGCGACCCAGCGGTTGTACGGGTGCGGAGCAGTGGTGATCTTGTTCAGCGTCTCGCGTGCCAGCGTCGGCGTCATCATCTTCGTGCGGACACCGCGAATCAAGCGGTCGACGGCAGCGAGCCGAGTGAAGTCCATCGAGCGGTAATGAACGATGCGCATCGTCGTCGACGGAGGACGCGTCGGGCCGCGGTGAGCACTGATGGTGATGGAGTTGTACGTGACGTCGACGTCGCAGCGAGAGAGCCCATAGGTTGCGGCGATGTACTGGACCTGGGCGGTCGTATCCATCGCCGCCGTCCCCGACGACAGCAGAACCTCGCCGACACGAACTGCAAGATCGAGCACCTCGGCCACGACAGCATCGTCGGAGAGATCGATCGGACGCAGAGGCGACGGCGGGGCTGTGGGTGTGTCAATGGTGGCCCGACGCTCACCGGTGAGACGACCAAGAGTCGTCGTCAGGTCTTGCAGGAAAGTCATGTCCATCTTTACGTTGCTGGGGTGATCCACCGACAAGGTACCTGCTCACACTGACCGTTCGCTTAGCGGATATAGTGACGACGCAGCAACGCCTCCTTAGCTCAGCGGTAGAGCACTCGCCTTGTAAGCGAGCGGTCAACGGTTCAATCCCGTTAGGAGGCTCCACTGAAAATCGGGCCTGACCTGGCCCTTTGTGTTATCTCTAATGAGTTTCATTGCCGAATAGGCAAGCTCGGTGTCACAGAATGTCACAACTGCTTCAAAACTCGCCGGAACAGCGCCTGGTGAGTCCGCCTGCTCCTTGGTGGACGGTCGCGGACGAACGCCGGTCAACTCGCATCATCGGATGGCTCGTCACGACGTCGGACGAGTGACTGCAACGTATCGGCCGCGCCCAGTAGCGCTTGGTTCTGGGAGTGGACATAGGTGCGCATCGTGAAGGCGTTGTCCGAATGCCCCAGCCACGCCGAGATCACGGCAATAGGCACACCTTGAAGGTGCAGCAGAGTCCCGCACGTGTGACGCGCGTCGTGGAGACGTATGTCGGACACCTTGCTGTCGATGCATAGCTTGCGCCAATAGTCGCTGACCGTATCGGGATGAAATGGTCGCCCGACAGCGTCGGACACGACGTACGTGCCGGGGCCGACGTAGCTCGAACTCTTTCGTTCCACACCCTGCAAGCGGTGTGCAGTTTCGAGTGCGGATTTGAGGGCTGGCGTGAGGGGAAGCGTGCGCTTGGACTTTTCTGTCTTCGGCGGACCCTCCACGACGCGTCCATTGACCGAGACTCGCGTGTTGTTGATTGTCAGACTGCCGGCGTGAAGATCGACATCGTTCCACCGAAGCCCGCACAGTTCACCGCGTCTTAGGCCGCTCAGCGCAAGCAACCAGGCGTGCCCGTTCCGGTCGGCCGTCGATGTCTCCAGGAGGCGTTGCACTTCGTCTTCCGTGAATGTCTGCATCTCGACGTGCACACGGGGCGCGCGGTCAACGAGCGCGGCAACGTCTCGTACCAATCGCCCTTCTCGCACCAGCCCGGTGAGGACCGCGCTTACAAGGTTGAGCATCGGATTGATCGAGGTGGCCTTCCATGGACGTCGCAGTTGGCCATCGGGTTTGACCGAGCTGCCGGCCAACAGATCGTTCACTAAAGCGTCCAAGTGACCCTTGGTCAACTTCTGCACCGCTAGCCCGCCGAAAGTATCGCGCAGCGGTTGAAGGGCATGGGTATACGCGGCTTTTGTGGACTCTCGTACGCGTCGTCCGGCAAGCCATTCAGCGCAGGCCTCTTCGACCGTGGTAGTCGACGAGGGAACGAATGTTCCCTTCGAGACTTCCTCGAGTACCTTGGAAAGGGCTGCGCGAGCGTCCTTCTCCGTATGAAATCGACGACGCAACTGTGTTCGCTTCGATGCCCTGGTGCCGGTGGAGTCCGCAACACCAGCGTCGACGGTCATTTGATACCGCAACTCTGTGCTGCCGGTAGACCGATTAGTGACGTAGATCTTCTTGATCTGTGGCGGCAGTTGCTGCCTAGCCATCCTCTTCGTCCTGTGTGTTCATGCCCAGTTCGGTCATCCGTCGAAAGAGCTCTTCCGAACGCCGTCGTGCATCCTCGTACAGGTACTGCATCGACTCGATATGTTCAGCGGATTCGTTCTTGGACAATCCGTTTCGCAGCTGTACCCGGGCGCGACGCATAGCGTTGAGGGCGTCGAGCCATTCGCGAGTGATCCCAACACGATCGTTCCTCGGGTCGAAGGTGTCTCGGACCCACATGTCGAGGGGAGTATCGGATCCCTCTCCAGTCCATTCGGAGCTCGGTCGCATGAGCCCAGCTTCGCCGCTGAACCAACGGAGGGCATCGTGAGATTCTTGCGGCAATCCCGGAAGGACTTCGACTCTCCCCTTTGGGAGGTCTGGAAAGACCAGCTGTGCCGGTGAGACTCCGAGTGCCGCAGCCAATACGAGCAGTTCCGAGACGTCCAGGCTCTTCTTGCGGCCGGTCTCCAAGTCTGCGACCACAGATCGCGAGATCCCCCATCCGAAGTCGACTGTCCTGTCGGCAAGCTTTGCCGCGGATAGGGCGGAGTGGTCTTTACCTCGGAGTCGACGGACTTCCGAGGCGACCCGGGCAACGATCGATTCCGCCCACGACTGCGTCATGAGTACGCAGTCTAGCCGAAAATTCGTCCGTCTTGTGGGTGGGGTACGTAGTTGCTACTCTGTGGTGGAACCACATGGACTGATCCAATAAGTCCCCCAGGATGTGGCTCTACTACACAATCAGTGGAGGTGCTGAAGATGCCCAGACGGCTGCTGTCTGTCCCCGAGGCCATGGCTTGCACGGGACTTGGACGATCCAACTTCTTCAACAAGATCGCGTCCGGAGAAATCCGGAGCGTAAAGGTCGGCAAGCGCCGGCTGATTCCGGACACGGCCATCGATGAGTACATCGAAGGTCTCGAGGCGCAATCCGACGCCAGTTCAGGCGTCGCGTGAGGCCCACAGCCAACTGTCCCTCAGGAAACTGAAACGCCCCCGGAAAGTCTCAGTGTTACCAGCACCGAGGCCGAGGGCGTCGAAACCACAACCCGTGAGGAAGGAGCTTCGCCACCGATCATAGAGCGTCTTGATAAGTCATTCAAGACATTTCGCCGATTCACCGTTCTCCGCCCTCGATTTCGGTCAGGGGTCGAGCGGGCGATGACGCATGTTTCGACCCGCGACAGCGCGGTCGAGTTCTTCTGCTCGCGCCGCACAAACCTTGGCTACGGAACTTCCTAGCCAAGGCCTGATGTGCCGCAGCAGCGTCGTTTTCTGGCAGAGCCCGACGTAACACCAGCCTGCCGCCGGCCTGTGCACCCTTTGTAAATCCTCGGAGACCGGCCCCGAGGCACCACCAGCTCGACTGATCATTGAACGGGTGGCGATACCGATTAGCCGCGCGCCCATCGAGGCGCGGGGCTATCGGGCGTGGAGCGGACAACGTGGGTGTGGAAATTGGCTCAGGGGCCATGGGGGGTCCGGAGGGAACGAACGAAGTCCCTTGTCTGTCATACGTCACCACTATGGAGGTACCAGTTGAGTGCTCGACCCATTTGCAATGCTGACATCGCCGAGTTGCCTGGCATGGCGAACCGTCATTCAGACCTCGATTTTCCAATCCTTGCCGCGCTCTTGCTCGTATCCGTTGTGTACGCAGAATGCTCGAAGATGCAACCAGGGCAACACACTTGGATTCTTGGACACGAGCGCAGCAGCCCGCCGGTGCAGGCCGCTCCCGCTAGCGGTACTGCGGCGTTGCCCGCCAGTCCCATACCTGAATTACCCGCAAAGAGTGCCTTAGATGACTCGCTGGCGACGGATGTCATACGTCCTGCAGTGGTTACACCTCCCATGCACACAAGGGATATCACTCACGCCCGGGATGTATTGGTAGTAAAAGCTTCTCATGCCACTATGGCATGTCTTTCGCCTTTGGGACGCGATTCGCGAATCGCGTCCCGTACCTGCAATACATCTAACACTTCTATGGGGCACGACACATCCCTCGGTTCCAACGCGTGCACGACCTCCCATTCCCGCTATACCCCCAGTTGGTCCCATTCATCAATGGAAAGTGAGACCCACCATGCCCGCTGAGATCTTTGCGTTCTGCAACCAGAAAGGCGGAGTGGGCAAGACCACCACCGTCTTTCACCTCGCCTACGCCGTTGCCCAAGCGGGGAAGCGAGCACTCGTTATCGACGTGGATCCGCAAGGCAACGCCAGCACAGTCCTGACCAAGACCGAGCTCGCGAGCGACGATGTCGGTGTTGCCGACGTTCTCGCCGAGTCGTCGAACGCGACCATCGCCGATGCTGTCGTCCCCACCATCTGGCCTGGCGTAGACCTGGTACCCACGTCGCCGGGAAACGAGTCCCTGGCCTATGTCCGCGATCAATTGGTCGTCGCCGGTGCCGGCCGAGAACGGCGGCTTCGCGACGCAATCGACGCGATACGAGGTATGTACGACGTGATCCTCATCGATTGCCCACCTAGCCTCGATCTGCTGACTATCAACGCCCTTGTTGCAGCGCGCGCAGCCGTCGTCGTGACTCAGTCCGCGCTGTTCTCAGCCAACGGACTCGCGCGATTGCTGCGCACCATCGATGCAGTCAAGCGCAGCTACAACCCGGACCTCGACATGCTGGGCGCGATCGTCAACCTTCATGAGATCGCGACGATCAGCGGCCGGGAACAATTGATCGAGATCGCCTCGAGCATCGACGTTCTCGGCGATGCTGTTCCCAAACGGGTTGTCATCAAAGACTCGATGGAGGCCCAAACCAGTCTGGTCGATTGGGGGACAACACAATCTCGCAGCCTGTCGACGATCTACCGGGACACTCTTGCGCTGCTCACGAAGGGACACCTGTGATGGCCCGCCCCGAACGTATGAAGAGTGCCCTCGCTGGTTCGAGCCCGGTCGATCCGCCGGAGCACGCGCAGCAGCCACCCGACACTCTTTCGTCGGTTGAGACCGTTGCGCAGGCGTCACCGGACAACGCGAAACAGAAGCGGTCGTACTACTTGTACCAGTCCACCGTCGACGATCTTCTCAACGCAGCCGAAGCGTTGTCCGCAACACCTGGCGCGCCGCGGGGCCCGTCGGATCTCGTCAATGCGGCGATCGAAGAGTATTTGGAGTTGTTGCGCAACAGGTTCAACGACGGTGCGCCGTTTCCGCAACGAACCGGCCCTCTCGCAAGAGGACCGAGAATCCGATGAGCCGATCACATTCCACGGCAACCCTGTTGACAACGAAGCCGTCAGACGTCGTTGCGCTACATCCAGCGATCTTGCAGTGGGCCCTCGCGACGGCCGTTGCACTGACAGTTGGCATCGCCGGGGCGTCCTTCTGGCTCAGTTTCGCTGTGTTGCGTGATCTCGCGGTGATGGCTGGGATAGGTCCCGGCGAAGCGTGGGTGATTCCAGTGGTGTTGGACGGGGCAATCGTCTCGACAACCGTGACAGCCATAGCGCTGTCGAATCACACGGACAACCGCACGATCAAGGGCCGACGCTTCGTCGTCACGATCTTGCGTGTTGCCGCATCGGCGTCGATTGCGGGTAACTCGTACCACGCGGTGTTGAGTGCGACTTTGCTTCCGGCCGTGGTGTCGGCGGGTATTGCCACCATTGCGCCTATTTCGCTCCTTGCTATGACAGAAGTGCTGGCTGTAATCCTTCGTGCGCCCCGCGGAGCCGTCAGAGTGGAATTCGCTCCAAGTGCTGCCACAGAGGAGCCGGACTGGACAGACACCGAGTTCAGCCAAGAAGGCCCCAGCCCGAGCCGGGATGATTCAGAGCGCGAAGACGGAACGCGGGGAGAACACGTCGACACGGCGGACTCGCCGCGACTGCAAGTAGACGACCTCACACCGGAAGTTGCGGAAACGGCGCGGCTCCGACACGCCCACCGCGAATGGTCGTGGGCACGAATCGGTAGAGAAACGGACGGCTCGGTTGCATCGACCGCAATGCGCCGATATCGGAAGTGGGAAGAAGCCACCGCAGGGATCGTCGAGGGCCACCAGGACGAGCAATTGGATTTCGATGACCCGCCAGCCAGCGAGCGTGATCGCATGTTCGCACAATAGAAGTGCTGCCGCGACATCGAGCCTGGTTGCTTTCCGTCGCTCCCGCGCAATCACCCCAGGCTGTTTATGGCTGTGAGGTGGTCGCGCCCGGATGGCTCAGTCTGCGTCAAGGCGCGCGCTGCCCTGGGACCACCTCCGGCGGTCTCCGGATTGAGCTCCGCTGCGCTCCGCACAGCAGAAAGAACAATTTCCTTCGCACATCTGGCTCCGGTCGAGCATGCAACACCCTGACCCGTCTTACCCACCCCTGACTCCGCTTTGCTCCGGCCCGATGGGCTCCGAAAACTTTTCAAAGCGCCTGCGGCTGAAAACTTTCCGGATCAGGGCCAGGACGCCGGTCCAGTGCGCCGCCTTCTCTCCTTCGAGCCAGATGACGGCGAAAGAAATTGGCAGAGCGAAAGGGCCGGGGGAGCCGGTTCCGCAACAGAAAGAGAGCCCGACATGCCGCAGAATACTTCCAGCACAGGACGACGGACCACCGCCGCACACAACGCCCGGACCACCGGAATCGTCACCCACACCACCGTCCTGGTCGCCGGACCCCAACAGGCCACTATCACCGCCACCTCCGCAGCCACCGACGAAGCGCAGATGATCGTCGCACTAGGTCACGTCATGATGACCTTCCGCAGCGCGGAAACAGTATCCGCAGTCATCACCGGATTCGCCACCGTCCGCGCCGCACTTGCCGGAGCCGACGGACAAGCCCCTCACCCCGCCCAACCGGGCGCAGAATTCGGTGCCGCTGCGATCTCCGTCCTGTGGCTCGACAGCCCCGAACACACCGCAGTGCCGCACCACCGCTACAGCTTCGAACAACGTCGCACAATCCACTGGGTAGACCTGCACATGGGACCTGTGACTTGGCGCATCACCGACCGTATCGGGTACGACACATTGATGGCCGAACTCCGACGCGTTCACCGTGCTGCCGTCGGGGTATTTCTCGACGGCAGCCGCTACCGCCGCGACCCCGCCAAACTCCTCGATGTCTTCGACGACTTCTAGTACCACACGTTCGGCCCCAACCCCGGGGCCGAACGTCGTTTATCCACAGGCTGACTCGACACGACAGTTGTCCACACCCTCGCTCGATTGGTCTCCTCAGCGAACGCTTTGTTACGGACCTCGTGTGACGCTCGATTGGAAGCAGCTGGTCGGCACGAGCGACAAGGAACCAAACGATGATCACCTGGACCGTCACCACACACCCCGAGGACAACCCTGAAATTCTGA
This sequence comes from Rhodococcus sp. FG69, assembly GCF_057808915.1. Lineage (NCBI taxonomy): Bacteria > Bacillati > Actinomycetota > Actinomycetes > Mycobacteriales > Nocardiaceae > Rhodococcus > Rhodococcus sp. FG69. The sequence goes on from NZ_JBMDIX010000032.1 coordinate 72,436, forward strand.
CCGCGACCGGAGCAGAACCCAATCTCGAATGCGCGAAACTGGCCGCCGCCGATGCCGTCCGTATCGCCCTCCTCGACGCACGCGAGCACGCATCGTCCGACAACGGAACGCCGCCGTCCTACCTCGTCACACTCGACGGAACCTGTGCCCTCATCATCGGACTCGGAAGCTGCAGGCCCGAGAACTACAACGCCGTCCTCGACAGCCTCGAGCAGTTCGACGGCACCGCACCACCGAACCTTCTCTACATCTGATCCACATTTCTGCGATGACGATGAACTCGGCAGGAACGAGCAAAGCGCCGCCGGAACATCGAATCCAGTTCTCCCGCACCTGACCCCGCAAAGGAAATGAGGCGAACAGATGACCCCGTTGAGAGCAGTCGAACCCGCCGACGACGATCACGCTGATCTGACGGACCGTCCGGAGACGGCGCCAGAAGCACTGGCGATCTGCGCACTCATGTGGTTGCAGGACACCGACGAGGCCGCCCGCATCGCAGCGACATTGCAGGCCAACGATTTCCACGATCCCGTCTATCGCGAGCTGTACGGCATCGTGCAGGAGCTGATCATCGACAACCTCCCACACGACCCCGCGAGTGTTCTGGGCGTCCTCGTCCGGTCGGGTGCCAGCGGACAGCGCGGTGCACGGCTGCGTCGAACACTGACCGACGTCACCGCAGCGAACGCATGCGGAGCATCGGCGACCGACTACGCCGGCATGGTCCTGTCGGAAAGTTACCGACGTAGCTTCTTCGACGCAGGGATCAGAATTCAGCAGCTCGCCGAGGAAGCGCCGGAAGAATTTCTGTTCGACCAGCTCGTCGAAATCGGAAGGGCGCAACGTGAAGCGACGAACCGCCTGAACGCCTTCCGCAGCGGCAGCGCACTGTGACGGCGCGGAGAGAGACAGAGGCGGGCGATGAGCGGCGTCGAGCTGCCCTCGCTTCTGTCCGGTTGGCCGCCGCAGATGTGGCGCATCTCGATACAGACGAAGTCGAAGACCTCGACGCCGGGAGCGAGATAGATGAAGCGCTCGCCGCCGGCAAGACGCTCACCGAGGTCGCGCGGTCTATCGGTTACACCGAGGCAGTCGCCTCAGATCTTCTGCGCAAGTTCCGAGAGTTCCGCGAGGTTCTCGTTGCTCGCAACCAGATTCCGCTGTTCTGAGAAACATTCAACGCACAGCTCGCATTGCAGCTACTACTCGAAGAGGCCGACGCCATGAACTTTATCCGCATCGACACCGACCGAGGGACCCTCTACGGGCCGTCCTTCGCCGAGACGCTCACACACTTCTTCGGGCAGAACCAGCACGTCGAATGGGACTGCCACAAGCTGGCCGCCGGATACTCCAGTGGGCGGTGCATAGTGTCGACTGCAATCCGAGTGCATCACCGTGGACAGTGGATTGTCGCAGCAAGGTCCTTTGGCTCCCACACCGTCGATGCGATCCCCGAGTCCGCAATGCGCTTCGGATCGAGTTTCGCTACCGCACCATTCGATGCACCCAAGTTGCCTCGCTGGGTGTACGAGTGGGCGTATGACCTGCTGGTCTGAATTCGCGGTCTATACCGACCGGTACAGATCGAAAGCGAACTTGTTCCAGCGCTACGGCGTTGACGCGGAGCGCTTCCGCGCACTGAGCAACGTTCGGCCCACGCCACAAGCCCGCCACGTGACGAAACTTCGACGAGATGTCAGAAGGTGCTGCGCAGCGCGCCAGCGCGCCGCCCTTCGAACCCACCACGCGGAAGGAACTCGGCCCGTGCCAGCACAAGCCTGGATTACGCTCATAGTCGGCGTCTTCGCCGTCGTCGGCGTCGCCGGAACCGTCAACCAACGCACCCGAGCGGACAACCGCTCCCAATCCTGGCTTCACTAGTCCGTTGGACACGTGTCCGGAGTATTTCTGCGAAGTGCTCTCGTCTCGCAAAGTGCTTCGTGGCGCGGATGAGGTTGAAGGCGCGCCAACACCAGGCAGGTCGCGCTGAGGCAGAACCCCCGACGAAGGTGCGAGAAGGGGTGTCTCAAGGTCTGGGTGGAATTGTTCGTTGATTGCGTGACCGCGATGGACGTGGTCGCCTGTGAAGGCATCGAGGTCGGCGGTCCGACTATCGGGCACCTGCCAATGGAATTGGCAGGTGCCTCAATGCTTTAAACAATCTCGTCCAGCCATCTGTCGATGACGCGCTTGAGGACATCGGGTCGAAGGCGCTTGACCTCTTCGATTTCGGTAACCCTTTTTCTGACCTTCGCAACCCACTCGGACGGGAAATTGAACGGCAATCGTTCGGAAGTGCGTGGCGTCCGTACCGGGGTTTTGCTTAGCTCCTCGGTCGGAAATAGGTCGAGCAAAGACATCATCTGGCGCGGGGTGGGTGCGAGCGGTTGCCCGGCGACTCCCCACTTCAGAATGGAGTTTCCGGCGCTTTCCACACACAAGCCGTCTTTGTGCGCGAAGTCGTGCCGGATTTGAGAGAGCTCGTAGAAGAACTCCGACTTCACATCGTTCCTGTCCCAACCGTGGTGGTTGGGTCCCCAGGTAGAAGTCCAGTGTCTGTGTGAGTTTCGTGTCCGAGAAT
>NZ_JBMDIX010000033.1:0-74276 GCF_057808915.1 Rhodococcus sp. FG69
TCGCTCGGCGATTGCCCCTTAGCGCCGGATTTCGTCAATCTGCTCCCCGACCCCCGTTCAGCCACGCGGCCTGACCCCCACAGTCTCAACTGCGGACCGTCCCCCGGCCGCAGTTGCGAGTTGGACAATTCCGTCATCTCCGCCCCCGGTGGACGGGCATCGTCCAACTCATCCGGTGGACCGGTGGAGGTCGTATGGCGACGTTTACATCATGGGCATCGCCATTCGGCCCGCCGGGACATCAACCTGCCAGTATCAAACCCGTTCTGACAGAAAGGATCACGCTCGATGCCTCCCTGGATCTTGCTACAGCCCTAGCTGTGGTTCGGCAGCTCCTCCGTATGACGGAGCTTCCCCGGGTGGTGGTGCGGACGATTCTCCGAAACCGCAACTTTCGGCAATCGTCTGCACCACTGAGTGGAAGAGACAGCAGGTCTAGGCAGCACTGTTCCACTGCCATTGTTGCGCAACAACATTGGTTGACAACCAATCGAAACGCCGCCTTCGGCGATGTGGATCTCCCACCCGCGCGCTACCTCATTTCCCGAGTTGTCCATGAAAGAAAGGTGACCCGATGTTCAGATCGACCAGTAGCGAGGGGCGGCACCGCCGTAAGCCGCTGCACCTTGCAACGGCGTGCGCTGTTCCCATCGCGCTGTGCCTGATGTGTGCTGGTGTAGCCCAAGCAGCCCCAGGCCAACCCGGTGTCGCAGTCCCCCCGAGTCAGCAACCTGGTGTAACCCAGCCAGCTCCGGCTCCCGCGGCTCCTGCCCCCGCCGCCGAGGACACCTACCTCCCCGGTTACACACCGCTCTACGACTACTCCGGCGAAACCCGCACGGTCGATGACTACAACGCCGGCCGCCAGCAGTCCTACTACACGGCCCCGGTGATCTACCAGAGCCAACCGGCACCCAGCCAGGCAGAGGGCCCCTCTGATGAAGCCGAGACCATCGCCCCTGCCCCGCAGCCCGAACCAGCACCTGTCCCGACGGTCAAGCGAACCAAGATCGTGCCGATCGAGACGCCGGAGAACACAGTTTTGGTGGGGGCGAACCCTGTTCCCTTCGACCCCGCGCTTGTCGATCCGACGTTCGCTCGTCAGCTCTCCAACACGTTCCAAGCGATCCAGGCGGACGGTGGAAACCTTCTTGTCGACAACGGTCTAGCGGATGCCCCGCGCGCGGACCGCATCGCCGCCGGCACCGCAGCCGGGGCGATAACAGGCGGCCTGACTGGTCTCGGAGTGGGTCTCCTCCCGACAGCTGCGCTCACTGCGGGCGGTGCGGCTATCGGTGCGGGACTCGGTGTCGCAGCGACGCCGCTACTGACTCCGGCCGTCGTCGCGGTTGGGCCCGGTCTCTTCGTCTTCGTGCCCGGAGCGGCAGCATTGGCGGGAGCCGGTGCTGGAGCGATTGCTTCAGCACCGATCGTCGCCACGACGACTGCAATCGGAGCTGTCACCGGCGGCTTGCTCGGAGGCGCAGCTGCTGGCGGTGAAGCAACGATCATCGAGGAGCCCGCACCTGCGATCGAAGCGCCGCCCGAAGGTCCGTCGGCCAATCAGCTCCCGGTGATTCCGGCACCGCTGACCATCGAACCGGCTCCGGATCTGCTCGCTCAGGCGAACACCGCTGTTCAGGATGCTGCACCGGTGATCCAGCACGCCGCCAGTGACGCGAGCGCCTGGGTCGAACCAGCCGCGACGGCGGTACAGGGCTTCACCTCGACGGTGCTCGAGCAGCCTGCGGTCGCGGACGCAGTAGCCGCTGCGGGACCGGCCCTCGAACAGGCCAACGCAGCCTGGCAGACCCTGACCAACAGCCTGCCCGTCTAAAGGAGTCGGGCGTGTTCGGTGCACCAACAATCCGTCGAGCAGAAGGAGAGTGAGCAGCAGCTATGCCATCGCTGTCTGATCGCAGTCCCAGTACATCACGTCCAGGAAGCAAGCCCTGGGAGCGCGCCGTACTGACCGACACGCCGAACACGCCCAACCCTCCGTCACAAGAAACCTCGGTCGCCTCGGCGCACCCCGTTCCGCGACCGACGCCGCCGACACGGGAGGCTGCGGTCGCCGGGCTCGCACCCCGGCCGAAAGCACGTCCGGTTCCCAAACCCATCCCACAGAAGCTGCGTGGCCGCCGCTCCCGCGTCCTCACCATCGGCGTGGCCCTTGCAGCTACCGGCCTCGTCGGTGGTGCGGGCATCGGCGCAGCAGTGTGGGCGGTGAGCCCCGGCGAGCCTGATGACAGCTCCTTCGCCGACGCAATGGCCCCCATGCTGACCACACCAGCCGACGCCTCGACTGCACCGATCACGACGTCGACGTCGACGCCTGCGCCGGTGCCCGCTGCACCTGCCTGCGTCGAATCGACCAGCAACGGTGTCGTAACCGGCTCCGGCCCAGGCAGTTACAAATCCGGCCCCGATGCCATCCTTGGATTCGACCACGCCTACTACGTGGAACGAAGCGGCGCGGCAGCTCGCGCATTCACCACACCCGACGCTGCAGTCGGAGCCGCCGACGTCCTTCAGCGCGACGGCATCGACACCTTTCCCTCCGACACGACGCACTGCCTCCGCATCACCCCGCGAGGCCCCGACGAGTACACCGTCGAACTCACACACGCTGTCCCGCAGGCACAGCCGCTGACGTGGACCCAGATCGTACGAACGCGAACAGACGGTGATCGCACTCTCATCACCTCGATCGTCGACATCACCGAAACGGAGAACTGATGAACGCCAGGCGATTCACCTACACAGCGGTCGCGATGCTGGGATCGGTCGCGATCACCGTCAGCACCGCAGGCATCGCAGCTGCGCAACCGACCACCACCAGCCCATCGGAGACCTCGACGAGCTCGACGGAAGCTACGGGTGATGACCGATGCGCTCTGCTGCATGTCGTCATCACGCAGGGCACCACCGAGTCGACCGAAGGATCGATGCCGAAACAGGATTCGGGAACCCTGGCGGCGGCCATTCTGCCGGTCCTGGCCGAGTTCGGCGGAACGACGTCGGACAAATTCGATCGCACCTACGTTCCGTATCCGGCCGACTTCGGCTTCACGGGCGTGCCCTACAAAGATTCGGCCGCGCGCGGGGTGCAGAACGCCTCGAAGATCGTCGAGGACGAAGCTGCACGCTGCCCCGACACCAAATTCGGCTTCCTCGGTTACTCCCAGGGGGCCGAAGTGGCCTCGGAGTTGCTGCGCCTGATCGGCGCAGGCCAAGGCCCGATCCCACCAGCACGAGTGGCCATGGGCATGCTCTACTCCGATCCCACCCGCCAACAGGGTGCCGGCCTCTTCCCCGGCGCACCCTCGCAGGTGACACCCGCACCTGCACCCGGCACCCGCGGCGCCGAGGTCGCCAAGATCGAAGCACTCCCCACCCCACCGTCCGACGGCGGCGGAATCGCACCGCTGACCGCGCAAACTCCGACCTCGTTCGGATCGCTGACCGGACGCGTCGCCTCCGCGTGCGCGGGCGGCGACATCGCCTGCGACACCCCGGCCGACGCGCCGCTCGCGCGGTTGGTGACCAATGTCAGTGGACAGCTGAACCTCAACGCCCAAGACCCGGTCGGGGTGCTGTGGTCGGCAGCTCAGGTCATGGGCACCACCGCACTGAAGATGGGCGTCGACGTCGTCAACGAGGACATCACCACCAGCGACGGAACCACCCGCGGCCTGGACTACCGCCCCGGCGACTCCTTGAGCAACCGTGCCGCCGACGCATCCAACCCCACCCACGAGGTCGACGCATTCGCCGCGATCGACAAGGTCCTCGGAATCGGCATCAACACCGCAGTGACCTTCGTGAAGAAAGTCCTGACCATGGACACCATCGCGCAACTGGCCACGGTCGGCTTGACCAACCCGGCAGCAGGACTGGCACTGCTCGGCGCCAAGGCCGCCGACGCTGCACTGCAACTGATCCCGGCGAACCTCACCGACAAGACCACCACTGCCGTCTCGAAGATCGTGCAGAACGAAATGGCCGACAACAAAGGCCTGATCAAGATGGCCACCGACGTCAAGTACTGGTCGGTGCGGGCCAATCACGAGTCCTACCAGCGCGACACAGTCACCCCCTCCGGCGGCACCTGGTTGAGCTTCGCAAGCGACTGGATCACTGCGCTGGTGAAGGATCTGTCCTCCGGATCGGCAGCACCGGCCGCGAACACGGAGGCCTTCACGCGCACCGTCCCGGTCGATGGTCAGGGCTCCTACCAAGGCCTGCCCGGACTGCAGTTCCAGATCGGAGCCGATGCATCCGCGCACGCCACCACCGAGTTCGATCCATGGTCGAGCAATACGCAATCGCTCACCACACCCACCTACACCGCGCAAGAGCCCAACAATTTCTCCACCGTGACCAGCGCTGCAACACCGACCACGTCGACCTCCGGTGACTCCTTCCCGATGCAGCCGCCGACGGTCGGGTCCCCGACAGGCGAATCCGACGACTCCGCGTGGCTGACCCCCTCCAACTGATGCCGCACGCACTGACAACGAACAGAGTGGAGACCAAGCGATGAGCACAGACTGGAGAGAGGGCCTGATGGCCGCCGGTCCAGCGAGCCCGTCCGTGGACGAAACCGAACCAGCGCACCAACAGGTCGCGTACGGACCGATCGATCTCGACCGCGGCACCGCATCGGTGATCGCGCTGGGCCGCACCGCACGCACAGAGACGTTGCGCGCGGCCGCTCCGCCAGCGCTCGTGGTCGAACAAGCTCCTGCTGTACCGCGATCAGGGTGGCGACGTGCCTTGTACGTGGCATCGCTGCGCACGATCAACGCTGGTGACTCGCGCACAGAGCTGCGCAGGCGTGCCGCCGACGCCGAAATCGGTTCACCGGTTCGCAACGATCACAAGATCACCGTGGCCGGATTGAAGGGCGGGGTCGGCAAGTCGACGGTATCGGTGGTGCTCGGCCACGCCTTCGCGTCGGTACGCACCGACCGGGTGCTGGCCATCGATGCGAACCCCGACGCCGGTGTCCTCGCCGAACGCATCGTGCAGGTCGCCGCGCGGACCGACATTCCACCGACCATCTACGACCTGCTCGCAGCGCAGCGCCACGACCGGTACGCCGATGTCCGCGAACACACCCTCGAGGCCGAGACCGGACTGCAGGTACTGGCCTCACACGACGACCCGGAACGGTCGGAAGCATTGAGCGAGAACGACTACCGGCGGGTCATCGAGATCCTCCAAGACCACTTTCAGGTGCTGATCTCCGACTGCGGAACAGGAATCACCCACCCGGCCATGTCCGGGGTACTCGATCTCACCGAGTCACTGATCGCGCCGACAAAGCTCGACGTATCGGCGGTGACCCGAACGAACGCGTTGCTCGATTGGTTGGACGCCCACCATTACTCGCATCTGGTCGAGCGTTGCGTGATCGTCGTCTCGCGCATGTCGAGCAGCAACCGAACACCGTTGACCGAGACACAGCTGCAGGACTACTTCTCCGGACGTGTCCGGGCCGTGGTGAGCATTCCCTTCGACCCGCACCTGGACGAAGGAGCCGAGATCTACTGGGATCGGCTGCTCCCAGCCACCCAGGCGGCGTACCGCTCGCTCGCACAGTTGGTCGCCGGCGACTTCGCCGAGGCCTGGAACACCCCAGTCGACCAGGCGACGCGATGAACGCAACCGCCTGGGCAGCCTACGACGAGTCTAGTGACAGCAACCGAGAGAACAGCCTGATCACACCACCACCCGCAGCGCGCTGCATCGACGTGTGGCCCGAACCGGTCATCACTGCGCACGACCGCGCAGTGCCCTCCTGGTGGCTGGTCAGCGCGCACGGCGGCGCCGGGGTCTCGATGCTGACCGCATCATGGTCGATCGCCGGAGATTCGTTGGGAGCGTTCCCCGCCGGATTCGACGAGGAATCACCGTTCGTGGTGATCGTCGCACGCGAATCAGCATGGGGCATCGCACGTGCCCACGACCTACTCACCCAGCACCTGTCCGGACACGGCGGAGACACGACCCTGATCGGGCTGGTGACGGTCGCGGCCGCACCGGGCCGACTACAGACCGCACTACGGCAACGCCTCGAAGTCGTCGCCGGTCTCGTCGACGACCGCCACTGGCGTATCCCGTGGATCGACGCATGGATCGAACTGACTCCAGACGAACTCCCGTTCTGGACACCAGGAGACCCCGTCGCCACCGGACGCAAACGAGAACCACCTCACCGCGCGGTACCTCGCGAAGTAGCCGACGTCGCCGAATCCATCCGCACCACCATCGTCTCGATCCTTCACACCACCTCTTAGGGGCTGAACTCTCATGCTGCTCAATACAATCGACGCAGTCCACACCACGATCCTCGCCATCCCGCAACCTGATGCGGTGGTGCCCCCTGGCGGCGATCGAATATGGCGAATGGTCGGCGTCGCGCTGTGGGTTCTGACCGTCATAGCTGTCCTCGGAGTCATCTGCGGTGGTGGCGTGATGTGGTTCGACCATGCGCTCGGCCAAGGTGCGATGGCCGGAAAGGGAATCAAAATCGTCCTCGGGGCGCTCATCGGCGCATTGATCATGTCCCTCGCCGCGTCGTGGGTCACCTGGGTGATGACGTGACATCGACGCCGCTGCACGCCCAACCCGCACCACCCTCCCAGCCGCTCCCACCCGAGGTCACCGCACCCCTCGACCAGCTTCTCGGCTTCGGAATGTGGATCGTCGGAGCGGTACTGGTGACGTCACTGATCGTCGCCGGCGGAATGATGTGGTGGCATTTCGCCACCTCCACACCATTCTCGCGGACCGCCCGCAAAGCCATGTGGATCTGCGGAGCCGCGATCACCGCAAGCTCGGCCGCAGCCATCACCAACTTCATTTCCTCGTAACGCTATTCGAAGCAGGAGCCATCACATGAAACGTCACCTCATCGCCGCCGTCGCCGCAGCAGCGGTCGTGGCCCTGGCCGGTTGCGGATCCTCGGATGACCCGTCCGACACCTCCGGCCCCTCGACTTCATCGGTCGCGGACACCTCTGCAGCACCGACGGATGTGCAGTGGGCGACGTGGCAGGGCGCATCGCTCCCAACCTCGGATACCGATGGCCCGCACACAGTCTCCGGAGACGTCGCCTCCGGATACTCACCGACCCCGCAAGGTGCAGTCCTCGCTGCGGTGCAAGGCATCACCAGACTTCGCCTGGCACCGGACAATTCCTGGCCCGACGTCGTCAACGCGGTCGCAGCACCGGGCGTCGGCCGCGACACCTACGCGATCAACCGCGCACAGGTCTCGATCACCTCAGCCGCACCCGCTGGATCGGAGAACCCGGTCAGCGCCTTCGAAGTCTCGGACTACACCGACAACCGCGCCGTGGTCCGGCTCCTCGTCGACAAAGCGGACGGCACCGCAGTCGCCACCACCCACACCCTGGTGTGGTCCGGTGACGACTGGAAGCTTCTGTTGCCCGCCGCCGACGACGTCACCGCACCCGAGATCGTCACCGACAAGGCCGGTTTCACCGACCTCGCGGCGGCATCATGAGCAGCCCCGAGCCCGCCGACAAGCCCGTCAAGCAGCGCAGCGGGGCGGTGACCGCAGCGGCTATCTTCATCGTCGCGATCATCGTGGTCTGCATCGTCGTGGCCATCGTCATCAGGGTCAGCGGCGGATCCTCCGACCAGGCATCGGACCCGTCCCCGGCGCTCACCGTGACGGCACTACCGTCCACCGGTCCCCGCGCGGTACCGAACACCGACGGCGCGATGGCGGGACTGTCGACGCCGACCGTCGACCGCCTCGGACGGCGTGTGGACATCCCCAAGTGGCCCGGTGGATGGGCGTTGCCGCAGTCGCCGGTCGAGTACGGGCCGTACAACCCGGCAGTGCCGGTACCGGCCCCAGCCGGGGTCAGCTGGCAGAAAGTGGGCGACGGAGCGATCGTCCCGTTCTCCACCTCAGATGGGCCGAGCGCGGTCAACGGGCTCACCGCGACCGGCTTCGCACACACCCCGCAAGGTGCTGCGATCGCAGCAGTGCAGATCGCGCTGCGTCTTGGATCGGCGAACAACGAGACCGCGCGCGGGATCTACGACAACCAAACCGTCATGACAGCGAGCCAGCGCAGCGAGCTGTACGCACAGCTCGACGCCGAGGGCCCGTACCACCGGGGGGCGAGCGATGCAGCGCTGACTTACCAGACCAAGTCCGACGGCTTCCGCATTCTGGACTACGCCGACGATCTCGCAGTCCTCGAAACCGCGAGCCCTGCGGAAAAGGCATCCGATGGCACCAGTCAGTGGCTGACGACTCGGTTGATCGCAACGTGGGTCGACGGCGACTGGAAGCTGACCTTCCCCGAACAGCTCGGAGATCCCACCGGAACCGCAACCTCGCTGAGCGGGTGGACCACATGGTGACCCGCCAATCGTTCGCCCGTCGAGCCAGCCGGGTGCTGCACGCGCTGCTCGCGGCTGCGTTCGTGTTGATCACCGTCGGCGGCGCCGTGGGCGCACTCGCTCCCTCCGCGTCGGCACAGGACACCACGAGTGCTGTTCCGGCTGCACCGGAGGGCTACGAACTCGTCGGTGAAGATGATCTGAAGGCCCAGAACCTCCCGGCAGGAGCGATCACACTCGGCGGTCTCGCCGGCGCGACGCCCAAGCCGCTGCCTCCCGGCTACACGATGGTCCAGCGTGAACTGACCTGCATCACGATCCCCCTCGGCGGCGGGCAATCGACGAAATCGTGCCCGACGGTGACCTACGCCGTCCCCGAAGGCGGACCGACCGAAGCACCGCAAGCCCCGGCGCTACCGGAAATCGGCAGCGGCGCACCAGGAGAGGGAACATTCGGGTTCGACCAGCAATGTGAGTCGATGACTCAGGACACCGGCTCGTGGACGAGCATCTCCGGTGCCCTACGCAAGATCTTCGCCAACCCGGGTGAGCAGGTCTGCAAACTCGCCAACGTCGTCTCGCACCCCGGAGATGCCCTGCAGAAGATGTGGGACTCCGCCTTCGGCAAGAACGTCAAGTCACTCATCTCCGGTGTCGCCGACGGTTGGGGAACGATGATCAACTGGTGGTTCACCACTCCGTCACCGGCACTCTCGGACGCGAACTACCTGACGGTGTTGCAGAGCTACATGCTTCCCATTCAGGGTGTCGTGCTGGTCATTTCGATTCTCGTCGCGTGCGTTCGTGTCGCTCTCGCGCAATCGGGCAACGAAAGTGCAGCGGCGATGGATCTCGCGCGGACGTTCGTCCGGACGATCACCTCGGTCTCGTTGTTCGGTGTGGCGATCGGGCTGGCCATCCAGGTCTCGGACGGACTGAGCTTGTGGCTGCTCACCGAATCCGGTGGAAACGATCTCGGCACCAAGGTGCAGGCGATGATGATCGACGACAACTCGACCTGGGGCCCCGGCTGGGTGCTGTTGATCGCCCTGTTCGGGATGCTCGGCGCTCTCGTCCAGACAGTCCTGTTGGTCGTGCGGATGGCGTTCTTGATGGTCATCGTCGGCACGCTCCCGGTGGCCGCAGCAGCATCGGGCACCGAGATGGGCTCGCAGTCCTACGAGAAGATGCGCAACTGGGCGATCGCGTTCATCCTGTTCAAACCGGCCTCGGCGGCGATCATGGCCACCGCGTTCTGGGCTGCCGATCCAAGCTCCGATGTCACCAAGCTTCAAGGCCTGATCCTGCTGACCGTTGCCGCAGTGGCACTTCCGGCTCTGTTGCGGGTTCTCAACGTCTCTAGTGCATCATCCGGGAGCCCTATGGCGTTGGCGGGCATGGCCGCCGGTGGTATGGCACTGGGTGCGGCAGCGATGAGCGGCGGCACCAGCGCTGTCGCGATGGGCGCCGCTCGCGCCGCCAAGGCCGCCGGTGGAGTGGTCAGCCGCAGCCAGGGCGGCTACGGCGGCACAGCACCCGGCACCGGTGGCGGTGGCGGCGGCGGTGGTGGCGGCGGTGGGGGTGGTGGTCGTGGAGGCGGGGGTGGTGGGGGCGGAGGTGCACGAAGCCGCTCGTCCAGCGCCGGTACCGGCCCCGCGCGGGGCAGCTTCGGCGGGGGCCGCGGCGGCGGTCGACGGGTTCCCTCGCTCTCTGGAGGCGTGCAGTCGGCCCGCGCAGGGATTTCCCGTGGCAGTCAGTCACTCGACGCGATGGCCAACGACATCGCCGGTGACGTTCCCGGACGGCCCTTCGCAACGAACGAGGTGATGAAGTGAGTACGACTTCGGCCTCGATGCGTCAACGCCAGACGTACATGATCGGCCCGGTACCGAAAGAATCGTTCTTCTTCGGGCTGAACATCCTCGCCAGCATCTACTGCTTCGTCTGCGCCATCATCGGCGTCGCCGCAGTCTCGTTGGCCAGCAACAAGCTCTACGCACTGATCTTCATCGGCGTCATGGCCGTCACCGCCCTTCCGCTGATCGTGCGCTTCCAACGCAAAACCGTCTACCAGTGGGTCTCACTGTTCGCGCAGTGGCTGATCCACGTGTCGAAAGGTGAGAACTTGTACCTCTCCGGCCGTTTCTCGCGCGTTCCCGGCGGAACCAACCGCCTACCCGGCGTCCTCTACGAGAGTGTGTTGCACGACGGCTGGGTTCAGCACCAGGCACGTCAGAAATTCGGTGTCGTCGAGATGCCCAAGACGCATCAGTTCACCATCGTCATCGAATGCTGGCCGCAGGGAAACGAAGCCATCGACCAGGACGCGGTCGATCACTCGGTGTTCTCCTGGGGCGCGGCGGTCAACTTCATCTCCCAGACCGGCGACGTCGACGGTGTCACCGTCGTCATCGAGAACGGCCCCGAATCGGGCAATCGTCTGCGCCGCGAGGTCCGGTCGATGGCACACGGTGACGGCTTCTACGGCGGGGAGCTGCCCGCGCGGATGATGATGGAATCCGCGGAGTACCTCGCCACCGGGACACCACGATTGTGGGCACGGGTAGCGATCACCTACCGCGCCGCCACCGCCAACCGCCGTAAAGATCCCGGCGAGCAGATCAAAGAGCTCGCTCGGCGCATCGGTGGCGTGCTGACCGTGCTCAACGAAGCACAACTGAACCCCCGCCTGCTGGCCTCGGAGGAAATCGTCTCCTTCGTCAAACATGCCTACACCCCGGCCGCGTTGAACGACCTCGAACTCTCGGAGATGAAGGGCGGTCACGACCTGGGCTGGGAAGATGCCGGTCCGCAGGCACAGAAGGCCAACATCGCGAACCTCTTCCACGACGGCTGCTACTCCACGACGTGGGAAATGGCCGAACGACCCAAGAACGCGTTCACCGAGACCGTGCTGCGACCGCTGCTCGACTACAACCCGGACGTGCTGCGTAAACGGGTTGCGATCTGCTTCCGTCCGCATTCACCGGCCGACGCAGCAACGATCATCGGCCGCGATCTCAAGCACGCCACCAGCGGCATGAACCGTCTGGGCAAGAACGGCCCCAGTTTCGAAGCACAACAACGCCTCAGGAGCGTCGAGGACCAGCTCGAAGAACAAGGCCACGGTCACGGCCTGACGATGATCGGACTGCTGGTCACCGTGACGACACCTGACGGCGAGGACCGTCCGAAAGCCGATTCGGTCACCAAGGATCTCGGCACCAGGTCCTCACTTCGGTTGCAGCGCTTGTGGTTCACCCAGGACACCGCGTTCGCCGCCAGCCTCGGCGTCGGCGTCCTCATGCCCTCGCACACCAAGGACGTCGCCAAGAAGTTGGGGGCGTGAGATGAGCATCAAACGTCCCTGGCGTCGCGCCGCGCACGCCACCTCGCACCGGGGCGTGAGCCGCACAGCGGCACAGCGCCACCGCCAGGAACTGTGCGAGAGCATCGATTCGGCTCCCGTAGCGCTGCTCGACGACGACGAACGCCGCGAACTCGAACAGGCCGCGGAATCGAAGAACGTCGCCGTGTCGTGGCGTGCCCGCCTGCACCTGGGGCGCGACGCCGCAGCCCGCTCCAAGACCGTCGGCCACACCAAGGACACCGAAACCCTGCGCGGCAACCACCAGGGCCTGTCCGGAAAGGGCGGCGGCAAAGCCGGACCGGTGCTGCCGCTGACCGAATTCCGGGCCACCACGATCCAAGCCGCCGGACTGTGGCCGTTCCCGGTCGGCGCGGGCGCACCGATCGTCGGCGTACCGCTGGGCGTGCACCTCTACACCGGGGCACCGGTGTGCTTCGACCCGCTCTCGTGGATGACGCGCGCACGCTTCCTGCAGCAACCGTCGATGATGTTGCTCGGACTGCCGGGCTTCGGCAAGTCCACTCTTGCACGCAAGATCATCCTCGGCCTGATCTACGCCGGGGTCTCGACTCTGATCATGGGCGACATGCGTCCGGACTACCGCAAACTCGTCGAAGCTCTCGGTGATCGCGGACAGATCATCGACCTCGGGCTCGGACGCGGCCAGATCAACCCGCTCGACATGGGACCACTCGCACAGATTCTGCCCATCCTCGACGCCGCAGGCACCGCGCTCGCGGACAAGACCGCGGCACTGGTCCGCAAACGCATCGCCGGCGACCGCGTGCGCCGCGTCAAGACGCTGTTGCAGGTCACCCGCGGTACAGATCCGATCGAGGACTTCGAGATCTCCGCGCTCGGAGCCGGAATCCGCGTCCTCGAGGACCGCTTCACCGGCGACGAACAGCCTCTGCTGTCCGACCTCGCCCAGGTACTCGACGACGGCCCGCTGCCCGTACGGCGCGCGTTCCAATCCGACTCCGACATCGAGTACCGCCAGGACTCGAAGAAGCTGCGGCGCACCTTGCACGCGCTGATCGACGGGGAGTTCGGTGAGGTGTTCTGCGGACAGACCACCGTGCCGATCGACATCAACGCCGCCGCCGTGTGCGTGGACGTCTCCGGCATCGGGACCGCCGACAAGACCCTCAAGGGCGCAGTCCTGCTGGCGTGCTGGGAGCACGGCTTCGCCGCGACCGACGCCGCCCACTACCTCGCGGACGCCGAATGCGGGCCGCGCCGAAACTTCCTGGTCGTGCTCGACGAGATGTGGCAGGTGCTGCGAGCCGGGGTCGGCATGGTCGACCGCGTCGACGAACTGACCCGTCTGAACCGCGCCTGGGGCACCGCACTGCTCATGTGCACCCACACCGTCAGTGACCTCGAGTCGTTGCCCAACCCGGAGGACGTCGCGACCGCCAAGGGTCTCGTCGAGCGCGCTGGCGTGCTGGTGGTGGGCGCGTTGCCGCGTAAGGAGATGACACGGCTGTCGGACATCAAGCCGTTCACCGACACCGAGATCGCGGACATCACCTCCTGGTCCTCGCCCAAAGCATTGACCGGTGAGGCAGGCGCTCTCAGCGCCCCGCCCGGACAGGGCAAATTCATCGTCAAACTCGGTGAGCAAGGCGCACCGGGCATTCCGTTCCGCACCGTGCTCATGCCCTCGGAGATCGAATCCGGCGTGCACGACACCAACCACCGATTCACCTTCGTAGGTGACGACGAACTCGACGACTACGACGAGGTCGCGTGAGATGGCCAAACGGAACTACACGCCCGAGTTTCGAGGCAAGTGCCTCGCACTGGTCGGTGACCAGATGAAAACCGCGTCCTCTCGCGAAGAGGCGATCGTCACTGTCGCTGCGGCACTGTGCATTCCGGTGACCACCCTGCGCAACTGGGTCAGATCCGAGCGCGGCGCGGCGCGCACGGATCAATTCTCGGCGGACACCGAAATCGCCCTCCGCGAACTCCAGGACCAAGTACGCATTCTGCAACGCGCTCTCGGCAGCGAAAGGATCTGAGCGAAGGTGAAAAGCACCGCGAGCAAGGGCGCGTTCGTCGCTCTCGCGCTGTTCCTGGCCATGATCCTGGCTCTGGTGCTGCTCATCTTCGGTGACGACGACGACACCGCGGTCGGGGCCTGCCTGCCCGGCGGCGCGCCGACCGCCTCGTTCCCTGCTGGAACCAAGGTCAAGCCGATGAAGGCCGGAACGTATCAACTCACCTCCGGTTTCGGTCCACGGTGGGGCACCATGCACAAAGGTCAGGACTTCGGATCCACTGCGGGAGAACCGATCTACGCCACCGCCGACGGGGTGGTGTCCAAAGCCGGGGAGGCCTCCGGGTTCGGCCAATGGATCGTCATCGACCACAACATCGACGGCCAGATCATCTCCAGCGTCTACGGACACATGTTTCCCGAGGATCTGATGGTCACCCCCGGCCAGCACGTGCGCGCTGGACAGGAGATCGCGAAAGTCGGCTACAACGGCGAAGTATCGCCGTCCGGTCCGGGCGGGGCGCATCTGCACTTCGAGATCTGGCAGGGCGGACACGACAGCGGAGAAGCTGTCGACCCGGCCGGGTGGATAGCCGACGCCGCCGAACCCGACGCACCCCTGTCCTCGTCGTCGGCTGAGACGCCGTCCACTCCCGCCCCCGCGGCTCCCGCGCCGGGTGGGGATCTGCCTCCGCTTCCCGAATCGGTCGGTTCGGAGGAACACTGGCAGGTCGACACGGTGCGAGTGGCGCGCGCCGTGGCACAGCAGTTCCCGGAGATCAAGACGATCGGCGGGTGGCGTCCCTACGACACCTATGACGATCACCCGAGCGGCCGCGCTGCGGACATCATGATCCCCGGCTACGACACCGGTGCCGGAAAAGAACTCGGTGACCGCATCGTCGAGTACCTGATGGCCAACAAGGTGCAACTGCACATCGAGTACATCATCTGGCGACAGACCTACATCCCCGCCGAAGGATCCTCGAACCAGATGGAGGATCGAGGATCGCCTACCCAGAATCACTTCGACCACGTCCACGTCACCACCATCGGCGGCGGCATGCCCGACACCCTGACCAGCTACGGCCCCACTCCTGGAGCCGCTGGCAATCCCGGTGCCGTACCGACGCCGTGCGGGCCGAACCCGGCCGCAACGGGCGGTGAGGCCGATCTGGCACCAGGCACGGTGCCAGCGGAGTTCGAGCCGTGGGTGATCCAGGCCGGCAACACCTGCCCGCAGATCAAGCCGCCGCTGATCGCCGGTCAACTCCGGCAGGAATCGGGCTTTAACGCCCGCGCAGTGAGCCCGTCCGGAGCCGAAGGTGCGGCGCAGTTCATGCCCGGCACCTGGCCCGGGTACGGCCGCGACGACGACGGCAACGGTTCGGTCTCCCCGTACGACATCGGGGACGCGGTGATGGCACAGGGCCGGTACATGTGCGAGATCGCAGGCCAAGTCGACGCCGGGATCTCGAGCGGCTCTATCTCCGCACCGAACGGCCCCGTCGAGCTGTACCTCGCGGCCTACAACGCCGGTTTCGGCGCCGTGCAGTCCTCGGGCGGCTTCCCTACCGGCTCACCGGACTACGTCAACCAGACCCGCCCTTACGCCGACCTGATCCAGCAGTACGCCGCCGACTACGCCTCGATCGCATAAAAGCCACCCGACCGCACCGATTCACCGACACACAAGGAGACGAACGACCATGACGAAGAAACGAAGCACCAACAGCTCGGCCGCAGACTGGGACACCGCGAGGATCGCGGTCAAGGACAACCTGGACGAGCTCAGAGGCCTCGACACCCACACCGCACTGTACGAATGGGCGAAAGAGCACGAGCTCGCGACCAAACTGCTGTTTCCCAAGTACAAGACCGAGCTGAACAAGCAACTGGGATTGGACTACGACGCCCTCCGCGAACAGGCCTACGCCCAGCGGCGCGAGCAGATCGCCGATGCCGCCGCCGACGGCCCGGTGCTCGAACTCTGGACCGCCGCCGACGACGAAGTGCAGTCCTTCGCCATCTGCGGCCCCGAAGGCGAGGTCGTCACCTACAACACCTTCCACCCCGACAACAAGACCTACCGCCAAGGCGATCAGAACTCCGCCGACCTGTCCGTCGCCGCACTCGCGGTCTTCATCGCCGGCCAAGCCCGAGAGGAACTCGACGTCGACGCCATCCGGCTCGTCCTGCACGTGCTCAACCACGAAGTCAGCGCCGACGATCCCGCTCTGGACCGCGCCGCACTGGGCGGGAAAGTGCACGTGAGCATCGAGATCGACCAGGACAACCCGGCTGCCGAGTGGTGCCGCGAGAACGGCTACAAGTCCTGGCGCGAGACCAATCTGACCACCCTCGTCGTCGACGAACAGGTCGCCTGATGCGCCGCAGCGTCGTCGCAGTCCTGGTGGCAGGCGCGTTGATACTGGTGCTTGGGGTCGCCGCGGTGCTTGTGGTGACCCTGCGCAGCGGCCACGACGACACCGACGGGGCCGCGACCGACGCGCACGTGCATCTCGACGAGCACCGTAGCTCCGATCCGGCGAGCGTCGCCGAAGCTGCGTTGGCAGCGATGTTCTCCTGGCAACCGGCCACCGACACCTCCCCCGCTGCAGCGGTGACCCGCGCCCGGTCCTGGCTCGGTGGCCAGCTCGCCGCCGACGCTGCGCAGCCTCCAGCCACCGACGTCCGTCCACTCCCCCAGTGGGCCGGGTGGCGCGAATCCGGCGACATCGTCAGCGCCACAGCACAATCGGGCAAAGCGATCACCAGCAGCGACACCCGGCAGGTGCTCGAGGTCGCCCTGACCCAGACAGTGCTGCACCGCGACGGCAGCACGACGCCCTACAGCGCGTATCAGATCCGAGCGGTCGTCGAATCCACCACGGACGGTTGGCGACTGACCGAATACAACCTCTCCCCCACCTAGCCGAGATGCTCGACGAAAGGACATCGACCGACATGCGCCACATCGACCCCACCGGGTATATCGGCCCTGAACCGACACCGATCGAACTTATCTCAGCCATGGGAACCAACACCGTGGCAGCGGTGATCATCGCCGCCGTCGCGATACCGCTCTGGTCGCGCCGACACCTGTGGGCACGGACCGCGTCCGTGCTCCTGACCGCAGGTGTTCTCGGAGCGGCCGTCGCCGTCGCCCGAACTCTGATCACCGCGACCAATCAAATGGACGCACTGAGCTACATCACCCCGATGGCCGTGCTCGGCGCCGCGGGACTGTGCCGCGTGTTCTGGACCCGCGCACCAGCGCGCCAAAGCTATCCACTCGACGACTACCCACTCGAGAACTTCTCATTCGACCCTCTGCCTCGACCGACCATCTCTGCCTCAGTGCTGGACGAACCGAAGGACCTTCCGATGAAACAGGCCGCACTGAACACGACATCGCCGCTCGCAGTGCGGTGGGTGCTCTGATGGCACAGGCACGCAGATCCGGAACCGGAACGAGATCGAACGAGAACATCCTCCAGGCCGTCCTGCTGGTTCTGCTCGTCGGCGTCGTGTCGACCTTGGTGCTCTCGTGGTGGGCCGGAACATTCCTCTCCGGAGGCGACCCCAGTGGCAACCCGATCGTCGGTGTCTTCGACTCCCTGACCGGCAGTCGGCCGTGGCCATGGCAATCGACGGTGATCGCCGTCGCGCTCGTGCTCGCTGCCGGGGCGGTCGCGGTGCCGATGGCTGTGCGCCGCAGCAAAGGCCGCACCGAAGTCGACCGCGCCGCCCGGACAATGGTCGCGCCCGGCAAACTCCGCGGCACCTCACCGCGCGAGTCACAGCGCCTCGTGCCTCAATTCGACAAGGCCGATCCCCGCTCCTTCGGCTTCCTGCTCGGGGTCACCGTTGCCGGCAACAGACCGGTCTACCTGTCCTGGGAAATGGTGATGGTGGCCCTGGCCGGAACCCGCATGGGAAAGACCGTTGCCCTCGCCGTCCGAGCGACCCTGGCAGCGCCCGGTGCCACCATCGTCACCAGCAACAAACCCGACCTGTACGTCGCCACCCGCCTCGGCCGCGAACGATACGGGCAAGTGTGGGTGTTCGACCTGCAGGCGGTCAGCGGATCGGTGCATCTGAGCTTCTGGTGGAACCCGCTCAAACACGTCACCACCCTCGCCCAGGCCCGCAAGCTCGCGTCGTTCTTCGTCTCGGCGTCGACGAAGAAGGACGCCAAGACCGACGGATACTTCGACGGCGGCGCGCAGGAACTCCTCGCCCTCTACTGCCTGGCAGCTGCGTCCGCAGGCGGTGACCTGCTGCACGCCGTCGGTTGGCTCGGCCGCGACCAGGACGACACACCCGCGCAGATCCTCGCCGCGTTCGGCAAAACTCGTGCCGCCGCGCGTGTGAAAGAAGCCCAGGGTCTCACCGATCGCCAGCGCGACGGCCTGTTCGACATGGCCCGCCGATTCCTCGACATCCTCTCCGACGACGAATACGCCGGCGCAGTCACGCCGCCCGCACGAGCGATCATCGAGGTCGACGCCACCGACCGAACCGCACCACCGCAGGTGAACACCCGCTTCGGAGAACCGCTGCACGAGCGGATCGAGTTCGACCCGCGCGCATTCGTCGCCAGCACCGACACCCTGTACGCATTGTCGCTGGAAGGACCGGACTCGGCCGCACCGCTGACCACCGCACTGGTTGGGCAGATCTTCGACGAAGCAGCAGCCCTGGCCTCGCGCACACCTGCCCGCACCTACGACAAGCAGACGCCGCGGTGGTGGCCCGACCGGCTGTGGCAGCCGACCGTCACCACCCAAGGCGGGCGTCTCGACGTGCCGTTGGTGGCCGTGCTCGACGAAGCCGCCAACACCGTTCTGCTGCGCCAACTCCCAGACCAGTATTCGCACTTCGGTGGCCGGGGAATCATCCCCATCGCCATCCTCCAATCACCGCAGCAGGGTGCACGGGTGTGGGGCCGGGACGAGTTCGACTCGATGATCGCCGGAGCCGTGCACTTCTACGGCGGCAACATCAAGGACAAGCAGTACCTCAGCGACCTGTCCGACCAAATCGGTACGCACGAAGTGCAATCGACTACCCGCAGCAGCGGCCAAGGCAACCGCAGCACCTCCCAGAGCTGGCAGGAACGGCCCATCCTCCCGGTCAACGAACTCGCCGCCCTCCCAAAATCGAGGGCCATCGTGGTATTTCCCGAGAACCCGCCCGTTCTGATCAAAAAGGTCTGGTGGACCGACACCGAAGACGCCGCCATGATCAAGGACTCGATCATCGAATACAGCGGATCCGCAGAGCAGGCAAAGGAATTGCTCGACGGACCGTTCAACGTCGACTACGTCCAGGACTACGACGACGAGGTTGACGAGTACGAAGAACAGAGCTGGGATCGGGTGGTGAGCATCGATGGACGATGAATTCGCCCTCGACGATCTCGATCTCGACGACGAACCGCAGATCGAGCCCGCCTACACCTCGGTCGACGAGTGGGTGCAGGACTACCTCGCCCGGGTGATCCAGCGGCGTATCAGCGACCGGCCCGGGCACGGTCTGACCTGGGATGCCCGGTGGTGGAGGCACGACGAGGTCGTCGCGAGACTGACCTCCCTGTGGTGGGCGTGGGAATCAGCGAGACGCTCCGTCGAGGATCGCGCCGCAATGTCGGGATGGTGGGTCGAGCACTGCGAGCCACATCTGCGGATGTTGCTCGATGGCGTCACCGGCCCGATGAGCGGAGCAGACGATGCTGGAACCTGGGGCGGATACGGGCCGCTGGCGTGCGAGAAAGCCCCGGACGGGTGGATCGCGGAGGATCTCGCCGACCTGCCTCAGGAGCATCCCCTCCCAGTCGGAGAAGATGCCGAGGAGCTGCCCGCACCCGCCTTCCTGCGGCTCGACGACTTCGTCGAGAAGTACCTCAGCCAGGTCATCAACCGCAAGATCGACGACAAACCCGGACGCGGTCTGTCCTGGGATCGCTGCTGGTGGCGACACCAAGAAGTGGTCTCGCGGCTCAAGGCATTGTGGTGGGCGTTCGAGGAGGCACGCAGCTCACCCGACGATCCGACCTCGATGTCGAACTGGTGGCTCCGGCACTGCGACCCGCACATGCGTGTGCTGCTCGACGGCGAGACCGGACCGATGAGCAACGCCGACATCGACGGAAACTGGCCCGGCCACGCACCCCTGACCATCGCCTACGTGCCCGACGGCTGGCGCTCACCCAAGCATCTGACGCTCTGACCGGCCCATCGTCCCTACCGCACGTCGCTTTGTCAGTCAGGCATGCTGTGATGTCGCTAAATAAGGCGAGCGCTGAGGAGCACACATGGTGATGTCGGAGTACGAAAAGTTGCAGCTCAAGAAGGTGCGTGAGCATCGCGAACGAGAGCTGAGCCGGTCGCCACGCCGGTTCGTCCCAGAGTCCGTGAAAGACAGGGGTCGCCGTATCTATGTCAAAGCTGTTGATACCCCGGGCGCAGCCAAAGTTCGCGACGGCGGAGCCGCCGCCCTCAAGTCGGTGGCCGAGGGGGCGGGCAAAATAATGACCCGGACTGGCCAACTGACGACTTCCGAAACGCGCGTCATCCGTGCGTACGCCAACAAGGGGCACTCGGTCGAGCACCTGGACGACATCCGCCAGCTGGACCTGCATGCGATCGATAAAGTCGCGTCGTTCAAACGATTGCACTACACCTACTCGGCCTCCGCCGCAGCGGAGGGTGCCGCAGCTGGATTCGCGGTTAGCGGCGGGCAAGCGATTGCCACTGTGGGCGCCGTCGCAGGAGCCGGGGCCGCGGCCGCACCAGGGCTCGGCACCATCGCAGCTGCGATGGGCGTGGATGCTGCCGCTGTCCTGACCCTGTGCAGCAGGGTTACTGCTCACGATGCGCTCTACTACGGATACGACCCCCTCGACCCCGCCGAAGAAGTCTTCATGATGCAGGTCATCGGACTCGGTCTTGCGGTTACGCCATCGGCGAAAGCGATTGCCTATCAGCAGCTTGCAATTCTGACACGGAGCTTGGCCACCAATATGGCATGGCGCGAGCTCAATCAGCAGCTGCTGGTCAAGGTCGCCCAAAAGTTCGCAGGACAGTTCACCCAGAAGCTCACCAAGAAGAAGCTTGGTCAGTTCGTTCCGTTCGCCGGTATCGGGATCGGGGCGGTCCTGAACTGGAAGATGATCGACGACGTTGCGGATGCTGCATTCTGGGCTTACCGCGAGAGGTTTCTTTATGAAAAGGGTGGCGCGATACCGCCAATCGTGATCGACGGGGAGCCTGAACACGCAGTTCCTGGGGACGACGGCGAGACATCGATCGATGTCGTAGGAATTCTGGAGTCCGAGGGTATCGCCATCATCGACGAAGAAACACAGCTGGATCAAATAAGGGATGCAGGCCACGGATAGATGCGTGGTCATACACGCGGTTTCCAGCGGCCGAGCGCGATCATTAGTGGACGTTCGCCCCCGGTCCGAGAAGCCGGCCCTGCCGATCCGCGGTCAAACCACCGTAGGCGCTTACCTCGACTGCATTCGGCCCAGGCCGACGAAGATCGCATGACAAAACGGGGGCTCGGTATGACTCATCGGGCGTTAGTCCAGTCGCCCGTTCCACTTCTGTTGCAACCTTGTTCGAGCTGACTCGAAAGTTTCCGGAGCGGGTTGAGACCGAAGCGGCTGCCGCTTCGTCTGCTTGCAATCGTTCACACGGCCACCGGTGGATTCCCCCGGTGATGGCTGCTTCGCTGCGCCAGTCTGCTTGGTATGCGTTGCGGCCTTCTGATTTCTGGCCTTCCTCGCTGCTCTGCTCGTTTTACTTGCATTAGCGGGATACTGGGGTACGGCGATGCGCCGTCGCCGGAGCAGGGGACCGTCTTTCGACGCGTTCACGGCCTGCGCTGCAGCGCGTGCGTTCGCAGCTCGCCGATCACTGATCTGCTGCTGCGCGTCTTTCCTTCGCTCTGCCGTGTTTCCCGCCGTCAGGATCGTGGTCTTGTTCATCCTGCACGGCATACACAGCCATTCAGATCGCAGCTTTCGAATGTCGCCGTACCCGTCGCAGGCCTGGCACTTTGATCCGTACCGCGCGGATCCACCCCCGCTTGTCACTGTCACCCGTGGCATAGCTGGATATTAACGACCTGTTCTGACATCACGGCGTTGGCCAAGTAGACGAGTCTCTTGGTGTCGCTGGTGGTGCGCTCTCCCGGTAGCGCTGACGCGCTGTATCGACGATCTCGCGATTGGGCCCCCGTGTGTGCGTGACGTTCAAGGGCGGCTGCAGGCGCTCAATGAGCGCTGCTTCGATCAATGCCGGCTGCGCGAATTCGACCCAGGACAGCCGCAAATGCACGCTTATCCAGTCGGTGAGACGGCGTTCATCTTCCTCGACGAGCACCACTCGGTCGGTACGCCGCGTGCTGTAGGTTTCCGTGTCCATCAGCAGCCCAGCCAGGGTTCGCCGCAGTGTCGAGCTCCCGCTCCGTCGTAGATGGTTCTGAGTCACACGCTTTCGCAAGTTCGAGGCCAAACCGAGATACAGCAGCCGGTCTGTCGCGTTCGCCGCTGCGGTCGGGCTACCCAGCAGGGGGAACGTCATGGGGTCCGCCCACCAGCAGTAGATGCCTGGAGCAGGGGGCAACGAGGCCGTACAACTCTCGACCGGATTGGTGGTGGCAGCCAGAGTCGAGGCGATCTCGCTCAGAACGTTGTCGTCGGTCCGGCCGAGATTCTCACTCATGAGTGCAGTCTTCCCTGCGGCAATACCGGTGCCAGAAAATTCTGACGATCGAGGGTCGTCATCTGCCGAACAGTGCCCGCTCGATCACGTCCGGATCGGTACCGGCCTCACTGGCCCAGTCGGCGGCCAAGTCCAGGTACCGCGAGTACATCTCAGGCGGCCCGTCGGATTTCCAGGTGTCGCTCGTCCATTTGTTCAGGGCAGCAACAACGTTGCTGTCATAAATCAGCGGTCGCCCGAGCAGTGGCTTGGTGTCGTAGCCGCCAAAATAGAGCAGCTTGGTGAAGAATCCAGCCGCAAGGTAGCGCACTTTGAAGCGTCCACCGCCGCTCAGTGCCCGGTAAGCGCTCACCGGTCCGTCGCGGTGCGCGAGATCCAGCGCTCTGGCGAGCTTGTCTGCTACACCTGCTTCGTGCATGGGCCTCAATGCCCGGACGAGTGGCTGACCGGGGTTGGTGCCCCACGCGATACATGCGACATGCAACTGGGCAATAGCCCAGGAAGACCCTTCCTGGACTGCTCTGTCGGCGATAGCGAAGACGTCACGACGCGCGATGAGTCGGTACTTTCCCTCACCGCCGGCGAGGTCATCCAGCTCAGCCGGCCACATCCGCTGGTCGGGCAACTTTGTGTGAATATCTGCGGGATCGAACCGAATCGTCTGCGACAGCACCCAGTCCCGCCCTGGGGTTTCACGAGACGAGAAAAGGTCGGGCGGTACAGCCATGACAGCACGCTACATCCGGTCACTTGTCGAACTTGTACTCAGGTTGTCAGTTTATGGAGCACAGCCAGGCTCCGGCGACGAACCGGTCTCTGATGGCATGCTCGAGTGATGAGCCATCCTGCCAGCCGCCGAACCCATCTGGTGTCGCTGTCGCCGTGGCGCAACGCTCTCGACGTCTACGTCGGGGACGACCAAACAGCAGAGGAAGCCAACAACGATCTGGTCTGGGAGGCTCCCGGCACCTGGGACATCGGTGACGTCATGGTCATCGTGGTGCCAGGAAGGCAACGCGCCATCCTCAACGTGGAGGTCTTCTCCAGCAACTCCGAGCAGGGCACTTTCGAATCGGAGGACAGCGCAGATCCCTACACGCGCGGTATATCGGTCGCAGCACTCGAAGCCCGCCTACACCGCCCTATCCCCGAGGCGCCGGCCACTCTCGATCCAGAGTTCGCCCGCCAGCTTCTGATCGCGATCGACGAGGAAGCTCAGCAGCCGACACCGTGGTACCTCACAGACACCAGTGGATGCGCGGGCGGGTCAGTGGCGGTCGAACCCGACTTGACCCGCCGCTACGGCCTGATCGATCCATGGAAGTGCTTCTGCTGCAACAAAGATTATTCGTCCCAACCGTTCTGGGCAGGCCGCGACGCGCTGCAACTCCACCAGTGTTCGTCCGAGGACATCTCGGAACTCGATGTGTTCGTCTTTCCCACCGGTCCTGCGGCCGGTGTCACCGTATGCGGTGGTTGCCATGCGATGTTGCACAACCCGTTCGGGCCATCGGTGATGGATCTGCTTCTCGGATGGAGACCACCATGCCCGGACTGCCAGCGACACCACGCGTTACGAGTACTCCACGGTTTGCCGGCACAATCCCCGCCCCCGGGGTCCATTCACGCCGCCGATCCCGTCGCTGATGACAACTTGTCCCCGCAGTACCACTGTGGACACTGCGGACACGAATGGTCGACTTCGAGCAACGCCGAATGAATGTTCGTGTGCGACCACTAGCAGTTCTAGGAGGAATGCCGTGCTCATCGAACCGGAGCTGACTCTCCCACCGCTCAACGACGGGCAACGACTGTTCATCTGCGTGGGCGACCCGTGGGACCAGGCTCTACGAGACGTGCGCGCCGGACGCACGGATTCGACGTTTCTGTGGAACGTCGCCCGAAGTTACAAGAAGGGCGACTGGATTCTCACCTACCTCGCTACTCGCCCCCGTGTGTTCCTGTGCTGGGAACAAGCAACCCGTGACGCGACGCCGAACGGCAAACTGTGGGTCGATCATGAGACCACTGTGTACTTCTCGAACTTGGTCGTCGTCGACGACATCGAGAAGCAGACGGGTTTGAAGATCGCACCGAAAGCCCAGTTCGGAGGAGCCGATGCGCAGAGCATCCGACACGAACTGATCACCAGATTGTGGTACCCCACAACCTGGCATGGTCTCGATGGAAAGGTGACAGGTGCTGACATCGCTGACTATTGAGCGCGACCGGTGACGTAGGCGAGGTGGAAGTGGCGTCAAGTCGTTCCCAACCGAGTGCCGAATCAACGGTGCTGTCAGACCTGTCCAGTAGCGTGGGCCGGCTATCGAACTGGAGGTCCTTTACGTGCAACTCGAGAATCTGAAAACCGGGCTCCGTCTGGCTGGAGTGATCCCGGCCGACGTGGTCACCGTCATTGCAGTGCAGTGGCACGGTGCGGATGCACTTGAATTGACGTACAAGACCACGGCCGGAGCACTCGGTCAGCAGGTCGTCTTTCGGAGGGACCAGGATCAGCTAGACGTCGCGCAGAGCGGCAGTCGTCCGTTCGACGCGCCGGCTTCGGACTTCAAGTTGGTCGCCGAGGCGCAGCGTATCGGTCTCGCAGGGCTGTTCGACCCTATGCTTGCCGTCGCCACCAGCGACGTTCAACCGCTTCCCCACCAGATCAGAGCTGTTTACGGTGAGCTGCTTCCTCGCACCCCGCTCCGATTTCTACTCGCGGACGACCCTGGGGCCGGTAAGACGATCATGGCCGGCCTCTACATCAAGGAACTGATCCTGCGCGATGACGTACGGAAGTGCCTGATCGTCGCGCCCGGCGGTCTCGTCGAGCAATGGCAGGACGAACTCTTCTTCAAATTCGGCCTGCGATTCGACCTGCTGACGAACCAACTGATCGACGCGAACGTCAACCTCAACGTGTTCGACTCCAATCCGTTGCTGATTGCCAGGATGGACCAACTTGCTCGTAACGAACAACTTCAGGAACAGCTCGCGGAAACCCAATGGGATCTCATCATCGTCGACGAAGCCCACCGCATGGGGGCGCACTACTTCGGTGGGAAACTGCAGAAGACCAAGCGCTTTCTGCTGGGCGAGGCACTGGGAGAGATCACTCGGCACCTATTGCTCATGACTGCTACCCCCCACTCCGGCAAAGAAGAAGATTTCCAGCTCTTCCTGACTCTGCTCGACAAGGATCGGTTCGAAGGCAAGAACAAGGTCACCGCCGACACCAGCGGTGTGATGCGGCGGATGGTCAAAGAAGACCTACTCACCTTCGAAGGTAAGAAACTCTTTCCCGAACGTATCGCCGAAACCGTCCCGTACCAGTTGACAGCCGGTGAATACGACCTCTACGAGCGCGTGACCAGCTACGTCCGCGAAGGCATGAACCGCGCAGAACGTGTCGGCGGCAAACGCAAGAACACAGTCGGATTCGCGCTCACCGTGCTACAGCGCCGACTGGCATCGAGTCCCGAGGCCATCTACAAGAGCCTGGTTCGGCGGACCGAACGTCTCGAACGCAAGAAGCAGGACATCATCAACGGCACCTACACCGAGCCAGCACCGGGCCTCGACCTCGAAGACCTCGACTCCGACGACTACAACGCCGAAGAGATCGAAGAACTGGAAGAGGAACTCCTCGACGCAGCGACTGCTGCTCAGACCGTCGAAGAGCTCGACACCGAACTACTCGAGCTCGCCGACCTCACCCGGATAGCCAAGCAAGTTCGCGACGCCGGAACCGATCGAAAATGGACCGAGCTGTCGACCATCCTGCAGGACCATGCGCTCACCACCGATCGCAACGGCCGGCCACGCAAATTCATCATCTTCACCGAACATCGCGACACACTCGAATACCTGCGCGCACGAATCGGTTCTCTCCTCGGACGCCCGGACACAGTCAAAGCCATCCACGGCGGTGTACGCCGAGGCGAACGGCGCCAGATCACCGAAGAGTTCACCAAGAACCACTCCTGCCAGATCTTGCTCGCCACCGACGCCGCTGGCGAAGGCCTGAACCTCCAAGCTGCCCACCTCATGGTCAACTACGACTTGCCCTGGAACCCGAATCGCATCGAACAACGCTTCGGCCGCATTCACCGCATCGGGCAGGAGGAGGTATGCCGACTGTGGAACGTCGTCGCAGCCAACACCCGTGAAGGCGAGGTATTCACCAGACTTCTCGACAAGATCGAAGAACAACGAAAAGCGTATGGTGGCAAAGTCTTCGACGTTCTCGGCGAAGCGTTCTCCGACACCCCGCTGCGCAACCTGTTGATGGACGCTATCCAATACGGTGAGCAACCGGACGTCCGAGCCAAGATGCACGAAGTGATCGACCACACCGTCGGCGACGGACTCAGAGGCCTGCTCGACGAACGAGCACTTGCGTCCGAGCACCTCGCGGACTCCGATCTGGCTGCTCTCCGGGCAGCTATGGACGAAGCGCGCGCACGCCGTCTCCAACCGCACTACATCGAACTGGCGTTCAAAGCGGCCTTCACACGGCTGGGAGGCCGTATCGCTCGACGCGAAAAGGGGCGCTACGAGATCGCCAACGTTCCGGCATCTCTACGCTCGAGCAAGCAGGGCCCCATCGCGAGTCGCTACGACCGGGTGACCTTCGATCTACCTCACGTCCAACCCGACGACCTCCCTCGTGCCGACCTTCTCGCTCCTGGTCATCCCCTTCACGACGCCGTGATGGAGGAAGCCCTACGCAAGTTCGGAGCGGCGCTCACCTCAGGCACAGTGCTGGTTTCCTCCACCCTGGACGCCCCGCATCTACTCGTGGGTGTGTCGGAAGAAGTCGCAGACGCAACCGGCTCATCGGTCGCTCGACGATTCGGATACGCCTACGTCGATCAGCTTGGTTCGGTCACACCGGCGGGCCCAGCTCCCTACCTCGACTGCGTCGCGGCACCAGAGGTAGCCTCGGTCGCCGCTGCTAGATCGATGCCTTGGCTTTCGGAAGCCGAGGACAAAGCCGCGAGCTGGATCATTTCGCACCAACTTCCCGAATACCTCGCCGAGGTGCAACCGCGCAGAGCAGCAGAGCTCCAAAAGACCCGTGAACTCGTGACCAGTCGCCTGCAAGGCGAGTCGGAGCGACTTCTCCTCGACGCAGCCGTTGCTGCCGAAAAGGAACAAGCCGGTGACAAGGCGAAGGAATCGTCGGAGAGCCTCAACAGAAAGGCAGTGGAGCTCGACTACCGGCTACGACAGCGCCTGGAACTACTGGACCAGCAAGCGTTGATGTCCACCAAGCCTCCACGAATTCTCACCGCGGCGCTGGTCTTACCGATCGATCTCGTGGAGGGTGAACTTCCATCCAGTGCCCCCATGCACGCGAAGGAGACCAAAGCGGTCGAACGTCGCGGTGTGGATCTGGTCTTGGCGCGCGAGCGCGACGTCGGTCGCGTCCCTGTTGAGCAGGCCTTCAACAACAAAGGGTTCGATATTCTCTCGACCGCACCAAACGGTGACACCTACCGCATCGAGGTCAAAGCGCGCATCGAAGGCTCTGAGGATTTCTTCGTGACCCACAACGAGGTCATCATGGGCAAAAACTCCGCCCCCCGTTACCGGTTGGCACTTGTACGTGTCGACACGCGCGGTGCTCAATTCGACGAGGTCCGTTATCTGGACAACCCCTTCGCAACCACAGATCTCGGCGATTTCGACGCGACGGGGATCCGAGGTAACTGGGACAAAATATGGAACAAGGGCCAGGAGCCTTTCTGATGTTCGCAGTCCTACCGACATGACGGGCACCTACGTAGGCCCGGCTAAGGTTCGTAGATCGGTAGCAAGCGCAATAAGACACAACTCGAGTCGGGCCCTCGAAGGGATAGCGGAATAGTGACGAAACCTAAGCTAATCGAGGTTGCGCTTCCTCTCGAAGCGATCAATCGCGCGTCGGCGCGGGAAAAGTCGGTCCGTCACGGTCATCCGTCGACACTGCACCTGTGGTGGGCCCGTCGCCCCCTTGCCGCGGCACGCGCAGTCCTCTTTGCCCAGCTCGTGGACGACCCGTCAGCACATCCTGAGGAGTTTCCCTCCGAGGAAGCCCAGCGTGTGGAACGCGAACGGCTTCATAGCATTATTGAGCGGCTCGTCGTATGGGAGAACGTACGAGACGAAAAGCTCCTCACCGAGGCACACGCGGAGATCGTGAAGTCAGCACCGGACGGTCAGCCGCCCGCGATCCTCGACCCTTTCGCAGGCGGCGGCACTATCCCGCTCGAAGCCCAGAGACTCGGCCTAGAAGCGCAGGCTTCAGACCTGAATCCTGTGGCTGTACTTATCAATAAGGCTCTCGTCGAGTTTCCCCCCAAGTTCAAGGACCAACCTCCAATCTTTCCCGGTCGCGCGGACTCACAGATACGCATGTGGGAAGGGACTGAGGGTCTCGCCGCCGACGTGCGCGCGTACGGCCAATGGATACGTGACGAAGCCGAGAAAGAAATTGGTCACCTATATCCGAAGGCAGACGGAAAGAACGTCATTGCCTGGATCTGGACACGCACCGTGACCTGCCCCAACCCCGCCTGTGGCATCGAGATGCCGCTGGTGAAGTCGTGGTGGCTCGGAAAGAAGAAAGGCAAAGAAGCATACGTCGTGCCACACGTCGTGCCAGACAGCGCTGCCCCTGGCGGGCGCCGCGTTCGGTTTGAAATTGGTCACGACCCAGCAGAGGCACCACGCTCCGATGACGACGGAACCATCGCAAGGACAGCAGCAACGTGCGTGGCGTGCAAGGGGTCCGTCCCACTGCGCTACGTTCGTGAAGAAGGAAAGAGCGGCCGACTTGGTTCGGTACTGATGGCAGTCGCGACAGAAGGGAATCGACGTCGCGAATATCTTGCTCCGACCGAAGAGCACCAACAGGCCGCCGATGTCGGCACGCCGGAAAGCAT
The DNA here is from genome assembly GCF_057808915.1 of Rhodococcus sp. FG69. Taxonomy (NCBI): domain Bacteria; kingdom Bacillati; phylum Actinomycetota; class Actinomycetes; order Mycobacteriales; family Nocardiaceae; genus Rhodococcus; species Rhodococcus sp. FG69. The sequence continues at coordinate 29,436 of NZ_JBMDIX010000033.1, forward strand.
TCCAGTTGGTTCATTGCCGCCACACGGTTTGCAACCTGCGAATCCGCAGACTATTGCAATCTATGGATTCAACGAGTGGTCGGACCTGTTCACCAACAGGCAATTGATAGCATTGACGACTTTCAGCGACCTCGTCATGGCGGCCCATGCCAAGGTGATCGCCGACGGCGCAACCACGGACTATGCTGATGCACTCGCCACTTATCTCGCAATGACGGTCAGCAGACAGGCCGATCTCGGTAATGCCCTCTGCCGGTGGGAACCGAACGCAGAATGCCCTCGAAACCTTTTCGCCCGCCAGGCAATTCCGATGGTTTGGGACTACGCGGAGGGCAACCCACTAGGCGATTCCTCGGGATCATGGAAAGTTCTGCTCGATGGTGCTCAACGGGCATTCGGTGGCGTTGCCTTCGGTACCGGACGTACCGCTGCAGGAACGATCCAGCAGGCCAGCGCGTCGGACCGGCCGTTTGCGAACGTCGTAATCAGTACCGATCCGCCTTATTACGACAATATCGGCTACTCGGATCTCTCGGACTTCTTCTACGTCTGGCTACGTCGTTCCTTGAGGGAAATTCACCCAAGCCTATTCAGCACAATGCTAGTTCCCAAAACAGAAGAACTGGTCGCGAATCCGCACCGCCATAACGGTAAAGCTGGAGCGAAAGATTTCTTCGAAAAAGGGTTTAGGGAAGTGTTCGCGCACGCGCGTGCGGCGGCCAATTATGACTACCCAATCACCGTCTACTACGCGTTCAAACAGAGCGAATCCGATGAGGCGGGAGAATCATCAACTGGATGGGAGACGCTTCTCGAAGGAATGATCCGATCCGGTTGGGAAATTACATCAACCTGGCCGGTGCGCACCGAAACTTCTTCGCGCATGGTGGCGCAGAATGCCAATGCCCTTGCGTCGTCTATCGTGCTGTCACTTCGTCCCCGCGAGGACGGCGGGCCTACGACCGACCGGAGGGGGTTCATTGCCACGCTCGAAGCGGAGCTTCCTGACGCCCTTCGAAAGCTCCAGCAGGGACAGGTCGCCCCCGTCGACTTACCCCAGGCAGCCATTGGCCCTGGCATGGCGGTGTTCAGTCGGTACTCCGCCGTTCTTGAACCTGATGGCGCAAAGATGACAGTGCGCTCGGCGCTGGCCCGCATCAACGAGATCCTTGACCAGGTGCTCAACGAGCAGGAGGGCGACTTTGACGCCTCGTCACGTTTCGCGATCGCTTGGTACCGCCAGCACGGGTACGGCGTAGGAAAGTTCGGTAGCGCAGACGGTTTGGCAAGAGCCCGTAACACGAGCGTCGAGGTCATGGACAGGAACCAGATACTGAGCAGTCGCGCCGGAAATGTACAGCTGCTGAGCCCCGTCTCCTTGTCAGACGAGTACGACGTCCTAACGGACGCCCACATCAGCAGCTGGGAAGTCCTACATCACCTGATCAAGATCCTCGACAGTGAGGGCATCGAACCAGCAGGTAGCTTTCTGCGCTCCGCGCTCGGCCGCCCGGATGGTGCAGTCGACGTCGATCTTGTCAAAGAGTTAGGTCATCTACTTTTTCGCATCGCCGAGGCGAACGGATGGACCAAGGACGCGCTCAATTTCAATGCAATCGTCACCAGCTGGCCGGAGATTTTCGACGTCTCGCGTTTGTCGGTCGACGAAACCATCCGGCAAGAAAGCTTCGACTTTGCGGTGGACGAATGAGACTGTGCGAGACCGCAGGAAAATGGCAGCGGACGCCAACGAGTCAGGCCGGTCTGGGGCATGCGGCGGCGCCGGTCCGCACGAGTGAAACCCATGGACGAGGAAGGCTGACACCACATGGCATCTAGCAATCGGGACCGAATCGACCAGATGTTTCAAGTGATGGCACCGGCCCTGGACGACTTCATCTCGTTGGTGATCGGGCAAGCGGACCCCGCCCTGGGTGCCGACTGGGTCAAGCTCGTCAAGGACAAAGACGTGCGAAACGGCGCGCCAGCAGGGCGAACATACGATCCGCTCGATCCTCAGGTGCAGTTCCGCATTCTCACCGAAACGAACATCACGTCCTCACATCAACCGCGTTGGTATCCGTTCAAGCAATCGATCGGACGTTCAGGGGAGACGTTCGCCAATGAACTCCGCGAAGTGCGCAACAACTGGGCGCACAACGGAACCTTCAGCGACGACGATGCATACCGCGCCCTGGATACTGGGGAGAGACTCCTCAAGCTCATAGGCGCGCTTCCAGAGTCCGAACGGGTGACGGGTATCCGCCTCAACCTCAGACGCGTTACGGCTGACAAGGCCGACAAGAAGGTCTTGAAAACGGCGGTCGACAATCCGGAGGCAACCGGATTGAAGCCGTGGCGCGAGGTCCTACCGCCCCACCACGACGTCGCCACAGGAAATTTTCACGCGTCCGAGTTCGCAGCTGATCTGTACAAGGTCGCGAACGGGGGTGAAGTCGACGCTGACTACGCGGACCCTGTCGAGTTTTTCAAACGGACGTTCCTCACAGAGGGTTTACGCGATCTGATCGGACGGGCAGTGCGCCGGCTGGCCGGTGACAGCAACGCATCGCCCGTCATCAACCTGCAGACGAATTTCGGTGGCGGCAAGACCCACTCGATGCTGTCGTTGTGGCATGTGGCGGCCGGGCTGCCAGTCGGCCAGTTTCCGCAAGACACGCAAGAACTGCTCAACAGCAGCGGCTACGCCGGGGCGACCGTCAATCGAGTAGCCATTGTGGGTAACCATCTGAGTCCGTCGGGAGTTCCCAAGGCCGACGGCACCCACGTGAACACCATCTGGGGGGAATTGGCCTGGCAGTTGGGCGGCCGCGAGGCCTACAACCTCGTCGAGCAATCGGACTCGGACCGCACGCCGCCCGGTGAAGCACTCCACAATCTGCTGGCGACGTACTCACCGGCGGTGATCTTGATCGACGAATGGGTCTCCTACGCTCGTTCGCTCGTGGGTCGCGACGATCTCGCAGGAGGCACCTTCGACGATCAGTTCACGTTCGCGCAGTCGTTGACCGAAGCCGTCAAGGGAACCGCTGGCGTCCTGCTGGCAATATCGATCCCCGCCTCCGAGTCCGGAAATGACGACGATGCGCCGATCGGAAACGCAGAAGAAGTCGGCGGAACACACGGGCTGGAGGCCCTCAAACGTCTGCAGAACGTCGTGCGCCGTGTAGCTGATCAATGGAGGCCGGCGTCATCTGACGAGGCGTACCACATTGTCAAACAACGGCTCTTCACCCAGCCGGACGCCGCGGCACTGGCCGCAATCGGGGCCACAGCTCGCGCCTATGTCGAGATGTACCGCAAGTACAGCGACGATTTTCCTCGCGAAGCCCGCGATCCAGCGTACGAGAATCGCATCAAGCAGACCTACCCGATTCACCCTGAGCTGTTCGACACCTTGTACGAGGAATGGTCATCACTGGAACGGTTTCAACGCACTCGCGGCGTGCTTCGCTTGATGTCGACAGTCATCCATGCACTGTGGACCGGTGAAGATGCTTCACCGCTCATCATGCCGGGATCAATCCCTCTTGCGACCTCGAACGTCAACTCAGAGCTGACGCAATATTTGCAGGATTCGTGGAAAGCGATTATCGACGCTGATGTCGACGGGCCGAATTCAGAACCCGCACGAATCGACAAGGATCGCCCACTGTTCGCACAGCGTTCGCTGACCAAGCGGCTGGCGCGAACAGTCTTCTTCGGTGCCGCGCCCACAGTAGCTCCGGGTGCAGAAAGCAAGGGGATCGGCACGCAGAGAGTCTTTCTCGGGACTGCAGTCCCAGGGGACATACCGGGAAACTTTCACGCCGCAATCACCCAACTCGCCGATCGAGCCACTTACTTCTACTCGGGTTCCGGAAAATACTGGTACGACCTGCAAGCGAACATCAGCAGAACAGCCAAGGACCAGGCCGAGCGACTGCACAAGGAAGAAGTGTGGGCGGAGATTGCTCTGAGACTGCAGGGCCAAAGTAAGACCAGGGCCGACTTCGCGGGCGTGCATGTCAATCCTGAGTCCAACGCAGACATACCCGACATCGATGAAGCGCGACTGGTGATCCTACATCCGAAGGTGTCACACAAACGCGGAACCGAGTCGGCGGCGAAAGAGTTCGCCGACAAGGCAACAGAGCAACGTGGGACTGCGAACAGAACACACCGCAACATGCTCGTGTTCCTCGCAGCTGACGAAGCCCGGCTCGGCGAACTGAACAATGCCACGCGCGACTACCTCGGTTGGAGCCACGTCCTCGGTAACGAGGCTGACCTCGACCTCACTCAGAACCAGAAGAACCAGGCAGCGCAGAAACAGTCACAGGCCGACCAGACAGTTACATCACGGCTGTTACAGACGTTCGTCTGGGCGCTGGTGCCGGTCCAGCCCAATCCTGGAGCCAGGTTTTCCATCAGGGAAGTAAAAGTCGAGGGGCAATCGACATCCCTGGCGGAGAGGGCTTCTCGTCGTCTTGGAAACGACGGAGATCTCTCCATTCGTCAAGCGGCCGCCACCATTCGTTTGGCGATCAACAAAGTCCCGCAAATCTGGAAGAGCGGCCACGTCTCACTCGGTACATTGTGGGACCTCTACAGCGATTACCCGTACATGCCGCGATTGAAGAATCGCGCTGTGCTGAACGAAGGTGTACTCGATCTGCCCTTGATCTGGCATACCGATGCTTTCGCCTTAGCCGCGAGCTACGACGACGCGACTAACCGGTACGTCGGCCTATGGACACCGGACGACGAAACCACCGCACCTGTTCCAACCGATTCGCTATTACTCGTGCAACCCGATACCGCGACACGCCAACGAGCTGGCGAGATCGTAGTAGACATCGACGGCGACGGCGACGGCGAGGGAGGCCATGGTGGTGGTGGACACCCACCGCTACCTGATCCTCCTCCCGGGCCAGGCCCTGATGTTCCTGCGGTCAAGGTCAAGACGCGCTTCTACGGGACGAAGACCCTCAATGAGGACAAGATCGCCCTCGACTTCAAGAACATTGCAGACGAGGTCCTGACGCATCTACGAGCCGACCCCGACGTCACCTTGACTGTGTCGATCGAGATCGAGGCCACCAAAGAACAAGGCTTCGACGAAGCAAGGATCCGCACAGTTTCCGAGAACGCACGCACACTGAAGTTCGACCAGTCTGGGTTCGAGGAGGAGTAGAGGCTGGATTCCACGTCACTTCTAGAGCCGGACCGGAAGGCAGTGCTGATTCCGTCACGGCCGCCTCGCACTCAGGGATGTGCCGAGCGGAGCTTTCGACTTGTGGCTGCGAGACAGTCCGCTCAGCCCGGTGGTGGACGTCGGCGGCGGTCGGTGCAATAATGTTGGTGCGCGGGGCAGTAGCCTCGTCGAAGTGAACCCGGCAGCCTTCCGGACGGTTGGTGAGCCGGGTTTTGCGTTTCTATCGCACGGTGCTGCGAGCTTGGATGATCGGTTCTATTCGGCCGCTCCAGTGACCTCCTTTCGCCAGGCACCATGCGACCGCGTCGGGGATCCAGAGCATCGGTTCATGCTTTGCTCGAACGTGCTCGTAGCTCAAGCGGTCCTGGATCTGGTGCCCACGGGTCGCCAAGTAGAGCGTCTGTCGATCTGCTTTCAGCAGGGAATCGTCCTGCTCGATTACCAGACGGGTAGCGGACAGTTCCGCCAGGTCGGAAACCAGCATTCGAAGAGCCATCGTCCGGCCTTCGCGTTCGGGCAGGGATGCCGCGTCGTAGACGTGAACTTGCACTGGGAGAGCGACGATGACGGAGCAGATTTCTTTGCGGCGCGAGTCGCGCTCGGACTTGAAGTGGATCCGCTCCTGGCCTTTCAGTCGCAAGTCCCCGAGAGCCTTACGGGCGGTGGCGAGGTGGCGCGGATCGGCAACCGCGGCCACGACAACCAGCCCTTTGGCCTTGGTTTCGTCGACGTAAGCGTGCATGAAACGAGACGGTAGACGACAGGGGTGCAACCTACCTAGCGGGTGTACCCGCCCTGGCGGTGTCTCGTACTGCAGTTGATCGACATAACACATGCTGGTGGGACAACACGAAAAGGTCCCGGGCGTCTGCGACGTCCGGGACCTTCTCAGTGATGCCCGTTTCCTACGTGATCAGTCCGGCGTATCCGTCGGAGCAGGATCTGGTTCCGGGCTTTCGATCGGATTGTAGGTCGGGTTTGGGTTGAGGCGATCGGCGGCGGTTGCCCCGACCAGGGATCGAAGCAGGCGACGACGAGAGCCAAGCTCCATCTCGATGCGGGGTGGTTCGGTCTCGGGATTCGGTGATTTGTACATCACCGCTTTCAACCGCGCCTGCCCGGTGGGGAAGGTCGGGGTGTGCCCCTCGATGATTCCGACCGCGTCGTCGTCGCCGGGGTTGACGACAGTTCCGCTGCCGGCCTGATGGATGTTGACGACGTAGATGCTGACTTTGTCGCTTCCATATACGGTGTTCATCATGTCGCGGAATCGGACCAGCTGAAGTAGCGAGTGCTCGACGCTCTCGACGAAGTTGGGGCGGCTGTAGTACAAATTGAGCATCTTCGAGACCTGAGGATTCTCCCGCAGGAAGACTGGATCGATCATCTCGAATTCCACTCTGACACCCCGATTTTTGATAGTGCTCTCGATCATGTCCATGTCCTGAGTCACTCGCGTCATTCCGACGCCCCAGACGAAGATCTTCTTGGCATGAGGGAGTTCCCACAGGCGAGCGAAGTCCTTCGATCGATCCTGCCCGTATGTGGTGTAGACAACGCCGCGCGCATCATGGAGCCGCCGGATCGCCTTCGCCTGCTTCTTTGCTTGCACCACCATCAGTCCCACGATTCCAAGCAGGAAGGCGATGATAACGACCGTGGTGACGACTGCGATGCTCTCGGACAGCAGTACGGGCACCACACCAGCCAAGGCCGTGAAGGCGAACGTCGCGGCGATGGGCATCCAGGGCTTCGTGATCTTGTTCATGAGTCCGTCCTCGCTACGAACCAGTTGCCCCAGACCTTCTCGGCTTCGAGACGATCCTGCGCGCTGTGGTGGGTTCGCACCTCGAGGCCTGCCGAGGTGATCAGATCCACGACCTCCTCATGCGTATAGCGGGTGCGGAACCGGTGCCCAGAGCTGCCTTTGGCCTCGTACCCGGACGAGTACTCGGAGTGCACGGTGGTGGCGAGGTACGCGATGCCGCCGTCGGCGAGAAGGTCGCGAACCTTGAGCAGGACGGCGCGATCGTACGGCGGCGGAAAGAGATGCACGAACGCCGAGCAGAGAACCACGTCGTACGTGTCGTCGAAGTGGTGAGAGAGGAACTCGGCCTCGACCACCTCGGCACTCGGTGCGTTGCGCCGCGTCGCCTCGCACATCTGCGGGGTGTATTCGACGGCGGTGACGTCGTAGCCGATTTCGTCAAGCATGCCGGTGAGGTAGCCGTCGGCCGAGCCGAGCTCAAGCAGACGGTCACCACGCCTTCGAGGCCGCAGGGCTTCGAGAGGGCTCAAGAGCCACCTTTTCGCCTGTTCGCGGCGGAATGCTCCGGTGCGTTCGTACACGGCAGGAAGCTCCGCGTACGTCGCGCGATTTCGGTGGAGGGCCTCGACGATCTCGGTGTCGAGGCCTGGGGACAGGGATGCGCTCATGGCGATCATCCGTTCCGCGCGCATGCGCAGTTTGGGATGAAGCCCGTTCCGCGAATTGCCGTTTCGTGCAGACAACCCGACTGCACGACCGTGTCGGAAGCTACTCGGGGTGAGAGATCCTGGCCTTCACGGGAACGGACTCCATCTTCTGGTCGAGGCCTTACTGCCCGCTCGATCAACGCTGAAGGGTGCAACTCCAGCGCTACGCGGAAGGCCAGGAGCCGAAGCGTTCAGCTCCCAGGAATAGAATGACCAGAACAGCCGCGTACCGTCAAGTATTTCCCTCAAAATTGAGGGTTTTGTAAAGGGTTTTGTAGTTGACGCTGCTGGCCGATGCTCCTAACGTGGGTACGTCGCTGTTTCTGTGAAGGGTCAAACCTCCGTAAAAGGCAGATTCAGTTGACCTGGTTGAAGGCCGATCCTGGGTGCAACCGGTTCGGCAGCGGACAGAAGGTCACAACATCACTGTTGTGACCTTCTCGTCTATCTAGGAGCCGACCACCGATATCCGATCGAAACGGACGTCCCTCAGCGGTCGAGACCCTGGTCACGAGACTGGCTGGAATCTTCGATCGACCGACGAGAGCTATCACGCTTCTTCTCCGACTGCCGGTTCAGCATGGATTTCAGCGACGGTGTCGCCGGCCCCGCGTCGGTAGCGTGCTCAGCGGTGGCCGATGCCTCTGGCTCCGACTCCAGCTTCTTCATGGCGTAGTCGGCCGCGAACCGTGCCGAATCACGGCGTTCTTCGAATCCGGATTCGGAGCCGTTGACGCCGTTCCACGCGGTCCAGTGCCAGGTACGGTCCGTCCATTGAATGGCCGCTCCGGGTGCGCCGCTGCCACGATCGGCCCCTTGCTGAAAGCGTGATCCGTCGGGCGATTTCGGCTTCCACGGATCCTCTGCCCTCCGGGCGTCGCGGCCTGCTTGCCCGGCCGCCCATTCGTCAGCGAAGTCGCGCATACGATCCGGCACGGACGCCACGAGCGCTGTCCGACTGCTCTTTTGGGCCTCAGCGTGCGCTGGCGTGGGGTTGAGGTCCAGGCTCCATTTCGGGTACAGCCCTTGTGCTCTGCGGCGGTCGAGATCTTGGCCGCGTTCGGCGAGCGCTTCGGGTGAGTTCTCGCGCGAGTTGACGTCGGCTTTCAGTTCGGCGAGCTCGTAGCGGGCTTGGGCGAGTTCCTCGGTGCGGGTGAAGACCCGATCCTTCTGCGCCGAGAGTTCGGATAGTCGTTCGGCGACGTGTTCGCGTTCGGAGTGTGCGTCGCGTGCTCGGGTGGGGAGTTCTTTGACCATGTTCCGGATCTGCTGAAGGATGCCTCGCGCGGCCGTGGCGCTGGACATCGCTTCGGTGACTTTGCGGTGGTCGACGTACCGTTTCGGCCCTGCTGCGATCGACAGCTCGAGATGGTCGTTGACCAGGCGGTGACGGCCGTCGATGGAGATGCCGGCCACGCTGGCCAATGGGGTGGAGCGTCCGCTTTTGACTGCCCTTAGGTCGATATAGGTGGTGCGCAGGACGGTCTGCAGCGCGTCGACGAGTGATTCGTGATCGTCGTCGGCGATGGTTCGATCCCCGATGGTCAGCATCTTCTCGCTGCGATCGTCGATGTCGAGCCAGGTCGCGGCCAGCGAGGCGTGCTCGTCGACAGTGGGGGCGTCTGCATCGAGCCGTGCCCCGGCCCGGTCAAGTCGGTCGATCGCGGCTCGACGTGAGGCGTTGGCGTTGGCGATCATCGTCTGCTCCGATTCGAGCGCGTCGACGTGGGCTTGTTGCTCGATTGCCCGCACGTAGACGGGGTCACCGGTCGCGGCGGCCTTGGTCTGCGCGGCCGACAGCGCGATGTCGCCGCCGACGTCCTCCATCGTGTCGGGCACGTCGTCGGTACGTAGCTGCTGCACGGAGTGGGCTTTGCGTTCGATGATCTGCCACATCGTCGCGTCGTAGGAGCGGCGGGCGACGATGTTCACCACGTCGACTTCCGAGTGGACGTTGCCCTGCCGGATGATCCGGCCGAACCGTTGCTGCATGTCGGCCGCGGTCCAGGCCGGATCGAGGGAGATCAGCTGCTTGAGCAAGCGTTGCGCATTGACGCCGGTACCGAGTTTGGGTGTCGAGCCGATCAGCACCCGAACCTTGCCGGCGCGGCAGTCCGCGAAGAGCTGCTGCTTTTGTTTCGGCGTCGGATAGTCATGGATGAACGCGATCTCGGATCTGCTCATCCCTTTGTCCACCAAAGCTTCTCGCAGTCGGCTGTAGAGGCTGCTCTCCCCTGCCACACCGGCTTTCGGGGTGCCCCGGTCGCAGAAGACCATCTGGAAGACACCGGTGGCGTCGGGGCCGTGGCGATCGGCGGGGGTGAACAGATCTCGGTTCTCGGTGTGGGTCTTGAACAGCAGATCCGCGGCCACCGCGACGCGGTCGTGCTCGGGCTCGGGTTCTGCCAGTTTCGCCAGCGTCGGGTGCAGGGACGCGTTGCGGCCGTCGTTGGAGATCTTCAGCGCGTTGTCGACGTCCATGCTCCGTCCGGACGTCGCCGCCATCCGCTCGTCGAGATCGAACATGAAGTCCCGGACCTGCGGGGCGAGATCGAACTCGACGACCAGCGGTTTCCCGGTCCGCATCCGGGGCAGCTCGACCGGGATCTGGTCCTCGGTCACCACGTCACGGAACTGATCGACCATGCCGATCAGTTGCCGCAAGTTCTGGTACTCGGCCATGCGTGAGATCGGACGCAGGGAGGTGCCGGTGATGTTCATTTCGACGGTGGTGCGCTGTTTGGCAAACGTCTGTGCCCAGGCGTCGATGTGGCCGATGCCAGCGGCGTCGAGCAGATCCGGACGCAGGTAGCGGTTCATCACCCACAGCTCGCTCAGCGAGTTGCTCACCGGTGTTCCGGTGGCGAAGGCGATCGCCTTGGCCGGTGCATCCGGTTGGCCGGCTTCGATGTTGCGCAGGATCGCCCGGTCACGAAGCCAGCGAGCTTTCATTTCCAGGTCGGAGGCGCGTTGCGATCCTTCCGGCAACGACAGATCCGCCGAGTTCGAGGTCCGCGCCAGGTTCTTGTAGTAGTGCGCCTCGTCGACCCACAGGAAGTCGCACCCGGACTGCTCGAACGTCAGGCCGGTGTCCGATGCCTTGGAGGTCACCAGTTTCTGCTGCTTGGCCTGCTCGCGTTTGAGCACGCGTTCGATCTGTTTGACCGTGTGCTCGCTGCCGGTGTCCTTGGCTCGTTCGAGGCCGTCTCGCAGCTCCATCAGCCGGGTCTCGATGTAGGCGAGTTCGGTGTCCTTGCTGACCCCGATCAGCTTCATCACCGATTCGGGGACGATCACCATGTCCCAGTCGGTGACCGCTGTTTGACCGATGAAGCGTTGGCGGTCGCGGGGACCGGATAGGTCGCCGCCGACGAGCACTTTCGCGGCTGGGTAGGCGTCCCGGACTTCGGCCGCCCATTGGTCGACGAGATGGTTCGGCACGACAACCCAGGGCTGGCGTTTCTGGCCCAGACGCCGCATCTCCATGCAGGTGATGGTGATGGTGAGCGTCTTGCCCGATCCGACGCAGTGATCGAGCAGGATCGTCTGGCCGTGCGTCAGACGTTGCTCGGCCTGGCGTTGGTACCAGTACGGAATGTAGTTGGGATTCAGGCCCGGATACTGCTTGTGTTCGGTCTCGAATTGGGGTTTGACGAAGCGGTTGAAGCGTTCGTTGTAGACCTGTTTGAGGTGCTCGTAGCGCGCCGGATCGGACCAGAGCCATTGCACGAACTTCTCTTCCAGCCGCACTGCTCGGTTGCGCAGGTCGGTGGTGTGTTTGGGGTGGAAGCTCGGTTTGGGTTCGTGCTCAAGCTCGCTCTCGGTCTTGGGTACCTCGACGGGCTTGTTGTTGGCGATGGTCTCGAACAGGTGCAGACCGGAGTAGCGCCCTGCGATACCCCACGGGTCCTCGTAGCCTTGCGGATCGAGCCAGTTCGGGTCGATGCTCGCCTCGAACTGCCAGGTGGCGTTCACGGCGGCGTAGGAGACGGACAGAGCGTCGGGGTCGATCCCGAACTCGGCCACCAGGAACTGTTTGTGGGTCTCGACGCCGACCCATTCGGCACCGGGCCGCACACCGATGCGCGCGGGATCGGCGTCCGGTGGAACGAGCGCTTCGAGTGCCTCGACGACACCGGAGTAGACGTCGGGGTTCTCCGCTTCTGCAACCCGGGCGTGCGCGAGTTTGCTGCGTACGTCGCCGGCGAGGAACTGGCCGGCAACCTCGTAGACGTCGGGGTCGATCAGCGAGGGATAGATCTTGCCCCTGGCCTGCTCCAACGCGTCCTCGACGTCGGTTCCAAGTAGTTCGGCGATCCGCTCGGGGTCGATCCGGCCGCTCTCGTCGAACGCGATGGCGATCGCTGCATCGACGCTGTCGGCGCTGGTGGCGCGTTGAGCGACGAAGGTGACGTCGGTGTCGAAGATCGAAGTCTTGGTCGCGAGCTGGGTCTCGTCGTCGAACAATTCCAGCGAACGGACCATCGCTATGCGCGGGTCGTAGCTGATCGCTCCCTGAAGGTGATAGCGGCTCTTACGAGGCCCCTGCGCCGGGGTGCGAGCCTGCTCGAACAGCTCTTCCGCCACCTCGGTGGGCATCTCACCCCGGTACGGGGGTAGATCGAGTTCGGCGAGCTCGGCCGGATCGATGCCTCGTTCGATCGCGTTCTGCTCGGCTGCATCGATCCGCCACTTCTTTTCCAGCGCGGCGAAGTTCTCGGCGGTCTTCTCCGGACTGTTCTCGGCGGCGGCGTTGGTCCACTTGAATCTGTTGATCGAGCCGTAGCGACTGGTGTAGTCGGTGTACTGCCGATCGAGCTTCTCGCGCAGCACGCGCCGCTGCTCGGTGGTGGAGTCCGAGCTGCGGGCACCCTCACCGATCTCGAGCACGGTGTCGCCCATGGCGAGCAGTCGCTGCCACTGATCGTTGATCTCGCGGCTCTTGGCGGGAGTGACGACCCACCCTGCGCCGACCTGGTACTGCTCCCAACGGCTGGTGGGTGCATCGAAGCGCAGCGTGCCGGGGATGGTGCCGGAGTCGGTCCCTGCATCGGTGAACAGGCCTGCGTCATCAAGTTCGTTGTGCTGGGAGCGTTCCGGTGCACGCGCGGTCAACGCCAGATCGGTGTCGAGCGCGTCGTCGATGATGGTGCCGAGAGTGCGCGAGAGCACCTCCGGCAAGGATTGAGATTGCGGCGCAACTACTTTCAGCGTGGCCGAGGAGTACATTCCGCTACCGACTTCGAGGTTGCCCAAGACACGGTCACGGTGCTGGTGGAAGTAGCGATTGAGATACACCGGCGCGGTGTCCTCGCCCTTGCCGGTAGGCAGCACGACTTCACTGACCTCGAGCCACTGTTCGGTGTCCGCGCTCATCGTGCGCTCGTCTTCTCGCCGGCGGAAGATCAACACGTCGGTGAGCACGTCCGTTGCGGCTTGTCGGCGATGCGCCGCCGATGGGAGCCGGACCGCGCCGACTAAATCTCCGAGCGCGGCCATCTCCCGTCGCGCAGCCGGGCGTACCGAATCCGAGGTGAACGCGCTGGTGATGACGGCGACGTACCCGCCGGGTGCGGTCAGGTGCAGGGACTTGATGATGAAGTGGTTGTGAATCGAGCGGCTGTTCGGGTTGTGGATGTCGTCGTAGACGGGATAGTCGCCGAACGGGACGTTGCCGATCGCTGCGGTGAACACTCCGTCGGCGGCGAAGGATTCTTCGAAGCCATGATTGCGGATCTGCTGATGCGGATACAGGTGGTGCGCGATGGCGGCGGTGATCGGGTCGAGCTCGACGCCGACCATGCGGGTTCCGGCGGGGGCCAGACCGACGAAGTGACCGCTGCCGCAACCAGGTTCGAGGACACGCGCTGCGGCAGGCAGACCAGCACGTTCGACTGCGCGCCACAGCGCTGCGGTGATGGCGGGGTCGGTGTAGTGGGCGTTGACGGTGCTCAGCCGCGCTGCGGTGTATTCCTGGTCGCTGAGCAGGGTGCGCAGCTCGGTGCGCTCGTGTTCCCATTCGTCCTTGGCGGTGTCGAAGATCTGCGGTACCCCTCCCCACCCGGACCAGCGTGCGAGCGTGGCCTGCTCGGTGGGTGTGGCGGGACGTCGCCGGGATTCGAGTGCGCGCACGACGGCGAGTGCATCGAGATTGGCGCGTGCTCGGGCCTTGGCTCCGGACGGTGCAAGGACATCGGTTCCGAGCACGAAATCTGTTGCTTCGAAACCTGATTCGGATGCATCCACTGCGCCGAACCCGGAACCTAACGGTTCCCGGCTGCCCTGCTCCGGATCACCGGCCGCTGCGTCGTCGTTCTCGGACGCGGCAGCGTCGATGATCTCGGTTCCGGCGAGCTCGCTGGTGACGGGAAGGTCGACGACCGCTCCGGTCTCATGCTCGCCCGCGACAGTGGCAGTGACGGCCGCATCGCTGTCGTGCTCGTCCGCGACGTCGTCGTCGAGCTGAGGTGTCGCGTGGTCTGCGTAGCGCTCGGCGGTGGCCTCGCTGATGTAGACCGTCGATCCGTCGGGTCTGCGCGCGGGGATGAGGCTCTTGCTGCGCCACAGTGGGCTGGTGAGCGGTTCTCCGCTCTCGTACTGGGGTACCGAGATCGGCTGCTCCGTCGGCGCGGAAGTGTCCTCGTCCGGTGCGGAGTCGCTGCTGGTGGGGGTGTCGTCGCGTTCGGTAGCGTTCGCGGCCCCGGCGCCGGAGGGTGCCGGCGGCTCGGATGCTGGTCCGGTCGCGGCAGGCTCGGCTGCTGCGGAGTCGTATCCGCGGATGAAGTCGCTGCGGATTCGGGTGGCGTCGTCGCTGTCGGAGGGCAGTGCGGTGAGCGCGGCGCCGACGACTGCGTCGGCGGAGGGATCCGGCGCAGCGAAGGGTGCTTGTGGGTCGTAGGAGCTGCGGCCGCGCTGCTCGAAGTCGGTGATCGCGGCGGCGGCTGCCTCGTCGAGCTCTCTCTGGGCTCGGTGCTGGCGTGCGGATTCGTCGGTACCGATGTCGTCGGAGTCGGTGGCGGCGTGCGGCGTGCCGCGGTGGGTCCGCCACAGGGCCTCGGTCAGCTCGTAAGGCAGGGTGTCGATGCGCTCGGTGTCGGTCAGCAAGGAGCGAGCGGCGGCAGCGAGTGCGGGGTCGGCGGTGTTCTCGTCGACGACGTCCGCGAGAACGGTGAGCGCGAGCGATCGAGTTCTTCCCAGGGCCCAGTCCTGGAACTGGGGGTAGGTGTTCGCGGTGGATTGCGCAGCCTCGGTCAGTTCGGCGTCGGCGCGGACGGCGGCGTCGAGGCGCTCGGCCAGCACGGCGTCGGCCGGTTCGGTGATCTCGAGGTCCGGTTCGGTGGTCTCGACGAGGTCTGGCTCATTGGTCTCGACGAGGTCTGGATCGGTGGTCTCGACGAGGTCTGGATCGGTGGTCTCGACGAGGTCTGGCTCGGTGGCTGGACTGGCGGGCGCGGTGACGGTGTCGCCGGATTCTTCCAGCGCTTCGGAAGTATCTGTGGGAGGGGCGATCTCGGACGGGTCTGCTTGTGTCGTCCGGTCGGTGGTGTCGGCGTCGGTGCCGGTCTCGCGCAGGAGTAGTGGTAGCTCGCCGGCGAGGATGGCTTTGATGGCGCGGTCGGCGTCGCCTTTGGTCAAGCGTCCGTCGACGGGGTCGTCGGGGAGCCCGGATCGGGCGAGCAGCGTACGCAGGGTGACCAGTTGGCGGTGAGTGGCGGGATCGTTCGACCAGGTCGGCGGTGTTCGTCGTTGTGCGGTCTCGGCGCGTGTGACGGCGCTTTGGTTGATCGTGGCCGGGTCGATTCCTGACGCTCGCAGCTCGTTGACGAGTTGGCCCTCGGCGCGGCGTGCGCTCTCGTAGTCGGCCAGCAGCCGGGTGCGACGGTAGGACAGGTCCGAGATTCGCTGGGTGAGTGACTCGATCCCGTCGGTGTTGCCTTGTTGCTGTGCGCGTTTGAGCGCGCGGGTGGCGCTGTCGAGGTGCTGGCGCACACGACCGCCCTTGTGCAGGATGTCCGTTGTCTCTGCGTGGGCGGTGACCCACCGTGCTTGCAGGGTCAGAAGGGCGTCGTGCCGGGGTTGCGTTCGATCTCGGCGTCGATCATCGCCGTCAGTGTCTCGGCGATCGGGTCGGTCGCTGTCGTCGGTGTCGGCTGATTGTCGTCGAGCCTCTGTTGGATCAACGCCTGCGCGAGGAGCAGGAATCTGCCCGGCTGGCCCATCCACACCCGATCGACGATCCTGCTGGCCAGCGGTGAGATGTCCACCGACAGCGTCGTCCAACGATTCTCGTCGCGGCTCTGTTGCAAGGCCTGCAGGTGGTTCTGACGTTCGTCCTCGATCAGGGTGTCCGTCTCGGTCACTCGCTGGTAGATCTCCTCTGTCACCTGCGGGTACAGGTGCTCTTCGAGGATCTTCGATCGTGCCGACTGCCACGCGGTGTTCATCAAGGCCACGGTCGTCGGGTAGTCCGGCGTCACGCCCGGATTCTCCTGACGCCAACGATCCATCAGAAAGCCGTGTGCGCTGTCTCCGACCGTCTCCTCCACCAGCTGTGTCAGTCGCGCTGCTTCTTGTTCGATCTGCTCCTCGCGGCGCTGCTCCGAGAGCGCCGGATCGAGCCCGATCCACTCCCCCCAGATCCTGCGTACCTCGTCGCGGATCTTCAGATCCACGTTCACTTCCGGATCCGACATCGTCGGTCCCCTCTCCGATCGAAAACAGTGCTGGTTGATCTTGGTTGTCACGCGCCATGTCCGCTGAGCCCCCGCTCGGTGTGTGGTGTGAGAGGAAAATGTACCCATCCGGCACATACGTCGGGTGTGCCCGCCTGCCCCGTCTGGCATCTGCTCCACGGTGTTGTTCCCTTCGTCCCTCGTTCAGAGTTCACGTCCACGGTCCTTTCGTGTTCCGGTCTCGGGTTCTCGGTTCGGGCCTTTGGTCTTGCCTGCGTGGTGTGCCCGTAGGCGTTCGCGGACGGCGTCCTCGGCGGCGCGTTCGGTCTCGGGCAGGCCAGCTCGCCGTTCGAGCTCGCTGCGGTAGCGGGCGAGGGCGGTGGCCCCGTTCTCGCTGGGATTGAGCCGCTGGTTGAGCATGGTCTGCTTGAGCTTGGACCTCAGCTCCGTGGTGCCCGTCTTCATCGCCTTGGTTCCTCCTGCGATCCGCTCTTCGATCGCGTCCGGATCGAGGTTCGTCTCGCCCGATTCGACTGCGGTCGCTGCGGTTTCGGCGCTGGCGCTGTTCGGCGGTTCGGTGTTCACCTCTGCTGTGGGCATGTCGGGATCTGCCACCTGTGCGGTAGCCGGGGTCTCGGCGTCGTGTTCGGCAGCATCGACATCGACCGCACGCGGATCGCGCGACGGCTGCGATGCTGTGTACGCCGGATCGGACAGGGCAAGGCGCGGTGCGGTGCGGTCCGGCGTACTGCGTTTCGGCGCAGGGTCTTTCAGTGCGACAGTGGGGCTTGCACGGTCGACGTCGGGTCGGGTGAGGGTCGCGACCTGTCCTGGCCGGTCCGACTCGGGCGGTGCCGCCGGCGGCAGCGGTGTGTGTTCGGCGGCGTCCGGAGCGTGGGTGTGTGCCTCGCTCATTTCCGCGCGCAGCACTTCGCCTTCGAGCCCGCGGACGGTGCGTCGAGCATCGTCGACCGACATCAAGTCGATGCTCGACGCCGTGTCGCTCACGACATCGGCATCGGCGGTCGTGACGACGTTCTCAGGGCCTCCCGCGGCTTCCTCGAGGGCGGTCTGTGCGGACGTCCAGCGCTGACGTGAGTCCGCTTCTGCGTAGACGGCGTTGTCGCGAAGGGTCTCGGTCAGGGCGAGATCGGCTTGCACGCTCAGCGATGTACGCACTGCCTCGATGTGCGCGAGATCGGTGTCCTCCCCTGTCGACGCGGTCCGGTCGGCGTCGGCTGCTGCTGCGGCCGCCGACCTGGTCAGCTCTCGTAGGCGTGCGTCGAGGCTTTCGAGTTCGTGGGCGGCGTCGATCCAGTGCGCGTGTGCGTCCTGGGCTGCGAAGTACAGCGGGCGCAGTGCGTCCGCGCGGGTGCGAATCTCGACGATCATCGGGATGGCCGCGGTCATCGCCGGTCCCCGGCCATCGAGGTAGGCGCGCCACAGCTCGTTGCTGTGGGCGCGTGCCTGGGCCAGCTCTGCATGCAGAGCAGCGACGCGGTCGGCGGGGGCGATGTCCTGGTGTTCCGGGCGCACCATGCGCAGCGAGTCCAGCGACTGCGCGAGCATGTCCCAGTCGGTGCCGGTGTCGTAGGCGAGATCCGGAGGCGGCATGTCGATGTCCGGGTCCGGCGGTACGTCGGCGTCGGTCAGCTCGGGGTAGAAGTCGTCGTCGAGGACGACTTCGGCCATCGGTGCGCGCTCCGAATCGGGCGCGCTCGTCGCGGCGTCCGTTGCAAACGCATGCGTATCGCTCTTGCCTGCGGACGCTGCCGCTGCCTCTTCGTCGGCGAGGTCGACCAGTTCGGTCTCGACGTCCGGGAAATCGTGGTGGGTGTACTCGTGGTGAGCCAGTGCGGTGATCCGCCACGCCAGCGCCTGGGTGAGCTCGTCGGGACGTAGTACGTCCTCGGCCTCTCGTGCTTCGGTGAGCAGATCGCGCGTGAACGACAGCAGGGCTTCGGGAGTCCAGCTTTGTGCGGTCTCTACGGCAGCGACCAGCGACGGCCATGCGCTGTCGCTGCGGATCAGTCGGGCGGTCTCGTCGCCGAACACCACATCGAGGGCGGGAGTCCAGTGCGGGGCCAGGTGCTTGCCCGGTGTGGTGGCGTCGAGGGTGGCCGGGCTCAAGGTCCGGGACAGTCGCCACCACAAAGCAGCGGCGGGCATCTCGTCGGGCAGTGGCCGGTCGCCGGTGACCGAGCGGACCAACGCTGGGACATCGAGTCCGGCGCGCCGTGCCGTGGTCAGGCGTAGGGCGAGCACCGGCCAGAACGGATCGGTGAGGATTCGCGGTTCGATCTTTTCCGCCAGCGTCTTCCATGCATTGGTGGCCGCGTGCGGCGAGCCGATGACTCGTGCGGCGCGCTTGTCGAGCCGGGTCTGGTGTCGACGTGGGGCGACGGCGTACTGCGCGGGCCCGGTGGGGCGTAGGTCGATCTCGTCTACGCCGCGGGCAGCGCGGAAGACTGCGAGTTCACCGGCGAGGTCGGTGTGCTCGAGGAACGGCCGCGCCCACACCGGGGCGGTCTCGCTCGTCCAGGACTGCGCGTGGTCGTCGACGTCGGCGGCGAGGGAGGTGACCAGGTCGGAGCGGGCCGTCAGGTATGTACCCCACGTCGGATCTGTTTTCAGTGCAGGCGGGATGGCGGGTAGCCACGGCAGCGGACCCCGGCCGCCGGAGTGTGCACCGCTGGGGTCCAGTCGCCAGTCGAGGACGGCCGCGACGTCGACGGCGGTGTCGAGTTCGCGGTGACCGGCGGCGCGGGCGAGTGTGGCGATGGGGTCGGTGCCGACGACGGCGAGGGTGGCGAGGTGTTTGCGCAGCACGGGCCAAGCGTCGGCGTCGGTGACACCGGGGACGATCTTCTCGGCTTCGGCGTCGATCCGCGCCATTTCTTCATCGCCGGTGACGTGTTCGGCGGCGGTGCCCAGCGCGTCGTCGTACGCCGACGCTGCGATGGACAGTCGTTGCGCCGGATCGGCCAGTCGGCGTGCGGCGGTGGTGGCCGATTCCTGTGCGCCGTCGCGTCCGAGGATGCGGGTGAACAGATCGACCGCGGTTTGCGGCGATATTGCGCCGGGGGTGATCACGGAGTGCTGATCCCCGTCGAGGGCGGAGCCGAAGTAGAGGTGGTTCTCGTGGCGGCCACGGGTGGCGGCGACGTAGGCGAGCTGCCGGGTCTCGCTTCCGCTGAGAACGGTGTGGCAGGTGTCGGCGGTGATTCCTTGAGCGCCATGGATGGTGCGGGCGTAGCCGAGGTCGACGTTCTCGGCGACGTAGTCGGCGGGCAAGGTGACCGTGCGCTGGTCGCCGATGCGGCGCACGCGCAGGGCGCCGTCGATGCGGACTTCTTCGATGATCCAGCGGCTGCCGTTGCGGACGAAGTCGGTTGCTCCGACCACGATGCGGCGATCGTTGCGGCGGGTGGTGATCACGTCCCCGACCGAGGCCTGCAATCCGTCGGCGAGGGTCACTTCGCGGCCGATGATCTTCTTGTTTGAGGCTGCGAGTCGATCGGTGCGTGCGCGCTCGTTGAGGGTGCGGACCGTCTCGCGGGTGGGTGCGAGCATCACCGCGTCGAGGTCGTTGTCGATGTCGCGTTGCCACGCCGAGTAGGCCTGGTCTTCGGCCGCGACGATGTCTCCGACGTGGACTCGGTTGTTGTCGATGTAGAAGCCGATGGCTTCGGGGTTCCCTGCACGTAGGTCGAGGGAGGCGAGGCCTTCGGCGTTGTCTTCGAATCGGACGACGTCGGTGAGGGTGATCGCCCCGGCGGTGGTCGCGATGTCGCGCAGGACGCCGCCGGCTGCGACGGAGGCGAGCTGTTGGTCGTCTCCGACGAGACGGATGCTTGCGCCGCGGTCGAGGAAGAACTGCACGGCCCGGTCGAGGTCGGCGGTGGAGGCCATTCCGGCTTCGTCGATGACGACGAGTGAGGTCTTGTCGATCCGGTCGAACCACTCCGGGACACCGACGACGTCGCCGGGTTCGGCGTCGTCGAATTCGCGGAGAGTGTGGACGAGTTTGCCGAGCGTGTCGGTTGTCGCGTCGAGGTCGCCTTCGAGTGCTGCGGCTGCGGCTGCGGTCGGGGCCAAACCGAGAACATGGCCACCTTCGGCTTCCCATGCGCTGCGCAGGACGGCCATGGCGGTGGTCTTGCCGGTGCCGGCCGGTGCGAGCGCGAGTTGTAGGCGATCGCCGGAGGTGGCGAGTTCGCGGACCATCTGGGCTTGGGAGGTGTTGAGGTCGAACTTGTTGGCGGCGTGTTCGAGCAGCGCGAGGTCGACGGTCAGTGCGTCCACGGTCCGGCCACCGCCGAGTTGCGCGGCCTGCACGAGTCGGTCTTCGGCGGCCAGGATCGCCTCGGAGGTGTAGAGGCGGGTGCCTTCGGTGGTGTAGACACTTGCACCGTTGCTGCGCCGCAGGATCTCTGGTTCGTCGAGTTCTTCGACGGGGCCGAGCGAGACCGAACGCTGGGGTGACAGTGCCGCTTCGGTGACAGCGGTGATGGCGCGTTCCATCTCTGCGCTCGGTACCGACTCCGCACGCACGATCCGCGCTGCTTCGGCCCGCACATGCCATTCCTGCCACCGCGCGCGGCTTTCGCTGACCACTGCCAGTGCCCGGTCGGCGCTCTCGGAGATCCACTGCGCATCGACTGTTGCGGCGGTGCGTACGCCGCCGTGATCGTGGGTGGTGCGTCGAATCATGTCCGAGAGTGCACGTTCGGTGCCGAGTACCTCGATCGCTTCGCTGCGCCAGGCGACACGTTGTTCGGCGAGCGAGCGTGGTTCGTGTTTCGCTTCGCGGGTTTCCAGGTTTGCGCGTTGGTTGAGCTTGCGCGCTTCGACCGGTGTGGGTTCGCGTCCGAGCTCGCGCTGGAACTCTGCGGCCAGTTCACCGCGCCGGATGTCGATCATCCCGGCGCGGGAGGACCACCGGGCGGCGAGATCGGCGTCGACACCGACGATCTCGCGGATGGGGCGCTTGTTCGGATCGGTCCCCGGGCGTTCGGCGAAGTCGACTCCGAGACGTTCGCGCAGGTATCCCTCCAATCGGGTGTTGTAGGTCTCGGAGATCGCGACCATCGCTTTGTGCAGTGGTCGCCCGTCGACCGCGAGCCACTTGTCCTGGCCTTTGACCTTGACCTTGTTCGAGATCGCGACGTGGGTGTGCAGGTCGGGTTCGCCGGCGCGGGAGTCGCGGTGGGTGAACGCTGCGGCGAGCATCCCTTCGGTGTCGACCTGCTGCACTCCGTCGGTGCCGAGGCGGGTGAGCAAAGCGTTGTTCTCGAACCAGTCGAGGGCGTCGGCGACGGCGTCGTGGTGCGCGGCTTCGATGGCTTCAGACATCTCCCGCGGCGCGAGTGCCCACAGTGCGCTGACCGATTTCACCGGGCTGAAGGTGACGTCGTATCCGGCGACGGCGGTGGTCTTGGCGCGGGAGTTCTTCGCGACCCATCCGCTGAGTTCGCGGTCGTCGAGCGGATCGCGGCCGAGTTCGCTGTGGAACATCTCGCGGGCGATGTCGGTACGGATCTGCGCGCGAACATCGTCGTCGATCGCGGCGTGCGCGGGCACGCCGTGGGCGGTGTTGTGGTCGGCGAATGCTTCCCCGACGGCCTTGCGGAACTCGGTGACCCCGGCGTGAATTCGAAAGGGGTTGCCGAGCTTGGTCTCTCGCAACGCCAACAGTGTCGCGTTCTTCTTGCTGGCACCGTCTGCGACGAGTTCGGCGACCCGCTTCTTCTCCATCGCGGTGGCGTCGGGGTGCTTGCCTTCACCGAACAGGGCGAGCATCTGCTCTTCGGTGACCTGATCCCCTGCCCCAATGGAATGCAGCGAGGGAAGGCCCGACCCGGCCCAGCGGCCCGGCGATTCGCCTTTCGAGGAGTAGTAGTCCGCGAGGGTGTCCCGGCCACGTGCGGTCGCGTCGTGCGCGGCGACCTGCCGGATCAGGTACATGTACCCGTCCCCGGCGGTCAGCTTGTGCATCGTCGCGGTCACGAACGACAGCATAGCGTGCGTTATCGTTTCGTTATCCTGAATGCAAGAGGTCTGTAGGGCTTGATCTTGGTTTGGGGCGGTGGCAGGGTGTGGGGAACGGTCAGGGCCTGAGGCGGTGGGCCTGGGGACGCTGGTGGCAGGCCTGAGGGTCGTGTCGGGAAGGTGGTGCGCGGTGGGTAGGTCGCGGGATCGAATCTCCGCCCGCGTCGCTGTGCGTGCGGCTGCGGCGGCGAAACTGGCCGACGCGGCGGCATCGACCCGGCCGATGGTGGTCTCGTTTCATGCGGCGCACGCCCAAGCGATGGCTGCCGAACAGGCCATGGCATCGGCACTGATCGAACTCGCCGGTGAAGTCGGCGGTATCGAGGCCGCCGCTTCGATGGTTGGTGTGGAGCTCGACTCTGCGCATGCCTTGTTGACTCGCGTTGCCTCCGAACGAAGTCGCGAGTGACTCCCCCGGTTGCGGGCGAGTCGTCGACCACCGATGGCGAACGACAGGTGTGGACGCGGCGAGTCGGAGAAGTCGCGGCGTTGCTCGGTCAACCTCTCCCCCCGGCTGTCGAGTTTCTGCCGGGACCGTTGGGTGTCGGTGCGCAGTACGACCACGGAACCGACACGGTCCGAGTGACCGATGGATGGATCGCAGCCGAGCCGGATCCGCATTCACTCGCTTCGTCGTCGCTGCTGGCGCACGAGTTAGGTCATCGCGAGGACGTGGTGCGCGTCCGGCGGGCGCGGCAGATGTACTTCGTGGCGTTCGTTGTGTTGATGGCTGCGTTGGTTACGTCGATCGTGATGACGTTGCTGGCGACCGAATTCGACGTCACCGCCGCGCCAGTGGTCCGTCAGTGGTGGTTCGTTCCAGCGTCTGTTCTGTTTTTCGGCGGTGCACTGATTCCCGTGTTCGCCGCGTTGAGTTGGCCGCGCGAGTTCTACGCAGACGACGTCGCGATACGACAGTTCGGTGCCGGCGGCGTCGCTGCATGCCTGGCGGTGTACGCCGCGCACAACCCCCGGCGACGGGCCTGGCCGTCACACACTCACCCCTCGCACCGAATGCGACTCGCGCGCCAACGCCGACAAGCCAGGAGACGTTAGGTGGTCAGTGCACCGTGGCCGATAGAGCCGGGTTGTCTGGTCCTTTCCGGGCTTCGGTTGCAGATTGTTGCGCAGGCAGTCGTCGCCGAATTGACACGTGAAGTGCACTGGCGACTTCGCGGTAGATCTCGCGCCGATTCCGTCAGTCGTAGACTGGCCGCGCATTCCACGCTGATCTGTAACTCTCGGCGAAGGACGTCGCTTCGACCGGGATTTCTAGAGCTGGTCCGGTGTGGGAGTCACCGTAGCCTTGTGCGGTCACTGTCCATTCGGCGGTCAGAGACGACGTCGTGTGGTCGACGGCACGCAGGATGAGAATGTTGTCGTCGCTTCGCCACGCCGGGTGTGGCCGTAGGTGTTTGAGGTCGACGGTGATGGTGAGTGTTTGGTCGTCTGTGTTCTCCCATGTAAGGGGTGCGCCGGCCAGTTGTAGGCCTGTGCGGTAGTCCATGGCCGGGCTCGGTATGAAGGCGTCGAACAGCGGCTTGCTAGGCGGGGCGAACGGCGTGATGAACTCGTTCTGGTCGAAAGCATCGCGCTCTTCCCAATCGAGTCCTTGCGCGCCCTTGATCGTGACGATGACCTGAACGTCATTGAGGAAGACGCGCCCGACGTTCCGTAGGCGCAACCGAACGCCCGACCATGCGATGGCAGCCAAGTAGTGCTCGCTCTCGGCCCAACCGTCTTCCACCTCTTCGGCCCACTCGTCCAAACGATTGTCGAGCTGCGCTCTGGTTCTCGGCTGCGGGTTGTCGTCGAGTCCGAACACATTCGGCATGTAGATAGGTGGGATACCCAACGGTGAACTCTTCCTTGCCTTCGCGTCGGCTTCGTCGAAGCGCTTGCGCTCCTGATCGCCGATGACTGCGATCAGCTTCGATCTCGCATCATCGCCATCCGAGAAGCAGCGGGCCGGTCCGTCAATTGACAGTTCGACATCGATGGGAAGTGCGTCAGCCTCGATATCGAGATACTGCTTTCGGATCTGGGCCATTGCGGGCCGGTCGATGACGTGCATGGTTCGTTCGAGATGGTAGAGCTCGACCTCGATACCGTCCCCGAGGTCTTTCAGGTCGTCTCGCTGGCCTAGGGTCAGCTCCTGGTTGGTGACGAAGACGAAACCCTGCGAGCCGTGCTTCTTGGCGCCGGCGAGATCCTCGGTGAATTTCTTCGTGATCTTGCCGATCGACTTCTGTCCCCTGGGGAAGTACACCCCCATCACCCAGCTCGATCCATCCTTGGTCGCAACGGCATCTTTACCGCCGTCCTTCCCGCCGAGCGGGTGTGAGGGATCGATGCCTTCATATCCCTCGGCACCGAGAACGTGCGCAGCGAGCCGTTCGGACGACGTCTGGCCGTGAGTCCATTCTCGGAGACGGAACCAGGTTTCGTCGGTGCGCGTCATCTACAGGGCCTCTCGATCTCGAACAACATGCACTCGTGAGACTAGCTATCCGCCCTCGTGCAACTCGCCAGATCGACTTCGTGTTCCATCGTCTCGATCGCGGTAGTTGACGTTGTAGTTCGCCCGTGTGCGCGCGGCGTCGACCGGGTAGACTCACACCCGCTGAGGATGACGTTGCGGGTCTATCTCGAAGCGCCGGTTCGTGTACCCACCGAATTCGTCGCGCCTCGTGTGGCCGATGGTTCGGGCGACTTGAAAGGCCCGCAAACTCATGAGTCCCAATTCAGTGAATCAAGATGCCGTGCGCGCTCTCGCGGAAGCTGCAATCCGCGAACGTGTCGCCAAGGTCGAGGCCATCGTGGCCGCGCAGTCCGCAGTCACCACTGCGGAAGAAGAAGCTGCTGAACGCAAGGCGAAAGCCGACGCGGCGATCAAGGAAGCCGAAGCGGTCAAACGCGCGGCCAACAAAGATGTCGACGCGCGAAAGAAGAACGTCACTGCCGCGATTCGGGAAGCGTTGGACGACGGGTGGACTGCGTCGCAACTGCGCGGTTTCGGTCTGACAGTGCCGACATCGGTGATCGCTGCGTCGAGTTCGTCGGCGTCCGAACCGCGCAAACGTTCGACGACTCCTCGGCAACGACGGGTCGGCCTCGACGACACGTCGGCCGCCGAAACCACCGCCGCCGCTGATGTGAGTGAGCACAGTAGCCAGTCCGGTTCATCTACGGTGCACGAGATTCCTAGCTCGGGTGCTGTGGTCGATTCGGCGTCGACGTACGCGCACACCGGGTAGGGCGAGTGCGATGACGTCTTCGGAGTCGAATCACGTGCAACCCGACGAACCATCGCTCACCAGTCTCGACCGGACCGAGATCCGGATCGTGTCGATGTTGGAAAGCCGCTGCGCAGTCGAAGCATTCGAGATGATGTCGGGTCAGCTCACCGTCGCCAGCGCCGATCGATTCGGTGAACTGCTCGCCGTCATCAACGAACTCAGTGCGCGACCGGACTTCGATGCAGCGGTCGACGCGGTAGTTCTGGAGTCGGTCCGCACACCGGACGATTTGCTGTGGCTCGATCATGTCGGTGCCACGTCCAGCTCGAACGCCGTGGTGAAATTGGCTGCGGCACAGTTGCTCCGTACTCTGGGTTCCATCCCGAGGGACGACCGATGAGCCGGGAACCGTTAGGTGGGTGGGTAGTTCGTGCCGCAACCGTTAGTCGTGGGCGACGCCGCAGAACAAGCGCGGTTTCGCAGCTACGTCGTCGCCGGCCCGCTGCCTTCGTCGTGTGCGGTGTGGACCGGGGCTATTGCCGACGATGGTTACGGCAGATTTTGGGTGGCCCGGGATGGGCGACAACGTGTGGTGCGCCCACATCGCTACGCGCTGGCGTGCGCGCTGGGCGGTGCGATCGACGACACGGTGAACGCATTGCACCTGTGCGACAACCCGATCTGCGTGCGGGTGACGCTCGAGATAATTCAGGGGCAAACCCTGCACGTCGTCGACGGCAATCAGTCCCAGAATCTGCTGGACATGGCCGCGAAGGGACGTGGCGGCGGACGCAGGCAACCTGGGCTCTGGTACGGCCCCGACCGCGCTGCGAGGGCAGCGCGATCGCGGCGGCTACGGACCGCGGTACGCGGCGGCTGGAACGAGACTGCGGTGCAAGAGGCGTTGTTGGACAGCGATACTCCGACCCTGTTCTGACACGGACGCACACCGGCACAGCAATATCGCGGTGTGCTGAGCTGTGGGGTTCGTCGGCGGTGTCAGAGCGGGCTGCTGAACGCGCTGACGACCACCGCAACGGCCATTGCGAACAAGATTCCCAGCACCACACTCACGATCCGGAAGCCCATCCCGAACACCATGCCGGTAGCGCGCACGGGTGCGAATCTCCACCCGCCGTCGTCGGTCACTCCGGCGCGGAGCACTGCAAGCGCGATGACCGCGCTGACCACTATCGCTATCACCACGATCCTCGCCTCTTTCCTTGTCGATTGAACGGATCTGCCCGTTTGGCGGTCATTACACACCACGACACCGACAGGTTGTCCCCTACCCAAGCGTGACCGGCTCGCTGTGCCTCTGCGCGCTCGTCCCTCTCTGCTCTTGCTCGACCCCTAACTCTTCGCGCGGCGAGTCCCTCGTCGCGCTCGACGAAACGGATCACGATGACTTCTGCAGAACACGTCCCTTCCCGCTCGGAGACCATCACCGTCGAGATAGCCACGATCGACCAACACGGCGACCCGGGCCACGTGCACTCACGCGCCGAGTTCCTCGGACGCACCGCGGCCGCGACGTTCGCAGTCAGCCAAGCTGCGATGCTCGCGGCCGGTCGGGAAGTCGAGCGCATCGCAGCGACCATCACCGCCGCCACCGTCGGTGCTACCGCGACCGAGCTGCCCTTCACCGGAACACCGAACGAGCTCGCGGTGGTGTTGAGCGGACTACCGAGCTACGCCGCCGGGGTGCGGCGCGCCGAAGTTCCACCGCCGGCGGTCGTATCCGAGGTCGTGTCCGAGCTTGCAGGCTCGGCACCCACCTACGCCGATTCAGCACCCTCCGGCGTCGACGTCGTCGAAGTGGTGGTTCGGTCTTATCGCATCGATCCCCTCCCCACCTCGCGTACTCCGGTGGGCGTGTACTCGAAAGAGGATGCTGTGCGCATCGCTGACGCGATCGCCACACGTGTCGGCGGGACGGTCGCCTCGACGCACGACAACCAGGTCCTCGCCGTCGAACACACAGTCGAGGTCACCGACTCCGAAAGCGAGGCGGTCCAACGTCAGGATCGGATCAATCATCTTCGCGCGAATATTGCGACTCTGGACAAGACCACCGACGCACAACTACTCGGTGATCTGAAAAAAGAGATGACGGGCCTGCAGGCTCAGACGCCGTCCTTCGAAGCCGCCATCCAGGAGGGCGGTCCTCGCGGCGTGAGGACCGGCACCGAAGTGCAGGGCGAGGACGTCAGCGCGTCCCGGTCGTCGTCGCAACCGGCGAGTCTGCGGTCGATGCTCAATCGGCAACCCGCCCAGCCTCGTGAGAGGAAAGCGCCGAGTGCCACCGTCGAAGCATCGCGTCCTGTTACCGATCGGGGGCTGCGGTGATCTCCGAATTCGATCACGAGCTGCACTCGCGTCCGTCCGGGCGTCACCGTCTCCGACCACCGCGTCCTGAACTGGTCCGATCATCGGAGGTGAGCAAGCCGGGTTATCGGCTCGACGGTTCCGATATCGGCCGCATCGTGACGTTCGTTCCATTGCGGTGGATCGACACTGCGATGACCGGCGAACTCCGACAGATCCATATGTCGGCGGACGAGATTCAGATCGCAGTGCTGCAAACTGCGCAGCAGAAAGGCGCGTATCCGATGTTCGAGAGCAGCGGTATGGACGATGCTCCGCATTTCGTGGACTACGCGATCGGTTGGGAAGCCGAAGTCACTGTTCGCGATAGCTGAAGCGCGCAATCCCGCCGGGACCCTCGACCCATGGTGCCCGCACACGGATATCCCAGTGTGCGGGCACTTTTATGTCATCGATCGGCGGCGTGCCGATGTGCACGGACCCGGCATGCAGTTCCGCAGAAGCGTTTGCGTCGTCCGGTAGCCGGTTGTGTGAGCACGATGCGGCAGTCCGTTGCCTGGCAGCGTGTTTCGTTACATTCGGTGTCGTCGTCGGGCGTTTCGTTACAGCTGGTGTTCGGGGCGTTCAGGGGACGATTCGACCAGAGGACCTCTGTGCGCGTCTGCGAGGTCCCGCTCTGAGTGGTGTGGGCTGCGAATTCGTAGCGGTACCACTGCCGGTACAGCTCCTCGTCGTACAGACGCGAGGGGTATCCGGACAGGACGACGGTCGCCTGGCAGGCATGCAGACGTTGCGCGAGCGCGCGGTGCTCTGCGTCGCTGGTCATTTCGGTTCGATAGTTCCGGGTGCGTAGTTCTCCGACATAGGGCGGGTCGGCGTAGATGAGGGTGCGCCGACCGCTGCCGTAGGCGTCGATGACATCGAAAGCATTGCGGTGTTCGAGCGAGACACGCTGCAAACGTGCAGCGACCGCATGGATGCGGTCGACGTAACTTGTCAGTCTGCGCGGCATCGACATCGATGCAGTGTCGGAGGTGTCGTGTCGCCATCCTGTGTTGCGTAAGGTGCCGGTGCGTCCTGCGGTCAGGCAGACCCAGATCCGGCGTGCACGTTCGATGTCGGTCAGATCCGCGGGTCGGTCGAGAGCGTCGGCGCGTTCTGTGCGCGCGTGCGGAGTCAGCGCGCAGACTCGGGCGAGCTCGTCGGGATGCTCGCGCAGGATCCGCCAGAAGTGCACGATGTCGCCGTCGAGATCGTTCACCGTTTCCAGTCGCGCGGGATCCTTCGCGAGCAGTACCGCCAACGATCCAGCGAACGGTTCGACGTAGTGAGTGTGCTCGGGCAGTGCCGCGGCGATACGCGATGCCAGCCGGGTCTTTCCGCCGTAGTAGGCGAACGGTGGACGCACTACCGCGCTAGCGGTCACGGGTGAGGTCTGCGAGATCACGTTGTCAGTCCTGCTCCGTTTCGGTGCCTCCGCTGCGGAAGCTGGTCAGTCGTCGCAAGGATGCTCGTCGACGGCGTCCGTGGTGAACCATGTGCTCCATCAGGTCTTCTTCGGGAATTTCCTTGGACGCCTGGGTGATCGCGGTGCCCGCTGCGTAGAAGCCGCGTCGATAGGACTGCGACAACACCAGTCCTGCGTAGTGAGTGGCGTTGAATCCGTCGGCTCCGGCGGTGATCACCTCGTTCAGACGACGACGCAGCGGTGCGTCCTTGGCTCCGTCGGCTCCGGATCGCCCCAGCGCGGCCGCAACACTCGCCGGGTCGTAGCGGTCGCCGGCCGCGATGAGTTGCGCAACGGTGGCGAACAACTGCCCGTAAGCGGGGCTCTCGAAGTCCTCGACGGTCAAGACCGTGGTGATACGGCGATCTTCGGTCGCGACTCCCCCGGTGTGATCGCTCCACATCAGCGCGCACACCAGCAGCGCTTCGGGGTCAGTGGCGGGATCATCGTCGAGTTCGTCATCGATGGCGACCACCGCCTCGGGCGGCAGCGCGGACTCCGCGTATCGATCTGACGATCCTGCGCTGTCATCCGGTGTGGGTAGTGCACGCAATGCACGGCCTCTGGGGCTGTTCATGGGGTCACCTAGTGGACATCTGCGCGGCGGTGTTGGCGTCGGGCGATGTCGAGTAGGGCGATGGCGGCGGCGGTCATGTCGGCCGCTCGGGTGAGGTTGGGTTGCGGTGTGTGCTGGAGGGGGATGGTGGGTGCGTCGAAGTCGCGGAATCGCGGGTTCGGTTCTGTGGTGGGGGTTTCAGGTATGCCGAACAGGGGTGTTGCTCGTTCGATGAAGCCGCGCGGGTCGCGGAAGGTGATGGCGGGTTCCCATGTTTTGCCTGTTTGGAGTGCTGTGGCGTAGGCGAGTGCGGGGTTGATCATGATGGGTCCGCGGCGTGATGACTGCATCTGGACGAGGGTGTGGGGTGTAATGCCGAGTTGGTGCCCGCGTGGTGTGTCGAACAGTGCTGCGGCGGTCTCGAGTGTGTTGTCCTCGGAGAGCCAGATGCGGGCGTTGTCGGTGTAGACGGCGTAGGTGGCGTTCGCGTGTTCGTCGTGGTCGAGCCAGACGATGACGGCGTCGCGGTGCGCGGGGTGTGTGGGTGCCGGTGCGGGTTCGCTGTCGGTGGCGTGTGCGATGGCGTCGGCGATGACGGGGTGCAGGAGTGCGATCCAGTCGTCGGCGGTTTGTCGGTCGTCGGCGAGGGTGAAGGTGGCGTCGGGTGTGTGTGCTGCACGGACGGTTACGTCGCCGTGGTCGGTGATGTGCAGTGTGGGTCGTCCGGAGCCGGTCCCCCAGGACAGGGTGGTGCGCGCTGGGGTGGTTGTGATGGCGGGTGCTGGGTAGCCTGCTGTTGTGAATGCCGTTGCGAGTGTCGCACTTTCGGTGTTCATGTTCATTCCCCCGGCTGTTGGCGATTGTGACGGTCGTGTCTTCTAGGTGGTGACCCGTCGGTCGTCGCGTCGCTGTTTGGTGCGCATGATGACGGTTGCGACGCCGATCGTGACGGTGATGATGGTGACGAGGATTTTGAGGATCCAGTGGACGATGTTGTGGGTGTCGGTGAGGGTGGTCCAGACACCGACGGTGAGCAAGGTCAGTGCGGTAAGGATCGCGAGATCGATTGCGATTCGGTGTTTGTGTGCTGTGGTGTCGTCGATGCGCAGCGCTACTGCGGTGACGGCGAGAAGGATGATGCCGCCTGCGAGGATGATCATCCTGTTCAGTCCTGGTTTCGGTCGCTGTGGGCGCGGTCGATGATGTCGTCCATCGCGATTTCGTCGAGAAATGTCGGTGCTCGTTGTGCGCGGATCCGGCGCAGGTAGATCACCGGCACGACGGGAGCGACAAGCGCTCCGACGGCGATCACGACCGTTGGAGTGCTCGACAGTGAGCTGTCGGTGACTACTGCTGCGATGACGAAGAACCCGCTGAGGATCCAGTGGATCTCCGCGTTCATGAAGTTCTTCGACGAGGACGGTCCGACGGTGTAGCGGTAGTGGTAGTAGGTCGCGGCGAGGATGTTGATCGCGGCGAACACTTTGGCGATGTCGCTGGCGATGTCGAGAAAACGGTCCATCTGTGTGTCACCTCTGTTCTTGTGTCGGTACCTGGTTCGAGCGCGAATGGCATTGTCGCCGCTGCGGTGGATTCAGCGACGGATGAGTTTGCGTACGAGGACGGTGGAGACGGGGAGGATGACCAAGAACGTGAGCGCAGCGGCTCCGGCGACGATGATCCAGTACGCGGTGTCGAACGGTGGTTGTGGCGCGATGTCGCCGTCCCGTTCGGTGGGGATGATGATCCAGATGACCAGCGCTAGAAAGCTTGCGAAGGCTACGAGGCCTGCAAGTGTGTAGGCGAATGTTTTGATTCTGGTGTTGTTTGTCGTGCTCGTCATCAGTTCCCCCCGATGTGGTGTCGTGAGCGTGGTCGTGATGGTGCCAGGTGGGTCCGACATACGGCTACCGGTCGGACCCACCTGATGTCTGGTCTCAGCTGGTGAGCTGCTTGCGTGTGACGGTTTCTATGGCGGTCTTGGCTGTGGTGTAGACACGGTCGGGGACGGTGATCAGACCGTTCGAGAGCCGCCGGACGGCCTCGATAGCGCTCTCCCGCTCACCTGCAGCTGCGGTGTCGTCGAGGGCGAGCTCGACACTATGCATCCCCACTGCATGGAGGACAAGACCTCTGAGAAGGAGGCAGAAACGGGCGTGTCGACACCGATACCGGTCGGCGACGGGGTCTGGGCGAGGATCGTCGTGGTGCTCATGGGCGGGCCCTTCTCTGTTGGTGAGTTTCGGCGACACTGCGGGCGACATCGTAGCCACCCCAGGGGGATCGGCCGGGTACCGATCGCAGGCCCGGTGTGGTGCGGGTGGTGATGACGGGCCACCCGGTGGGACGGTCCCCTATCTTCTGTCGGGTCTTTCTTTTCCAGGCGTCGGGTTTGTCCATCGGGGCGGGGGCGACGGCGTGGTCGAGATCGTTCAGCCAGCCGGGGTGGGCGTGATCGAGTGCGGCATTGACGGCGTCGTTCTCGTGGTCGAAGTCGTCGGATTCGAAGGTGCAGCCGGTGCACGCACCCCGGTAGAGCAGCCCGCCGACGCAGTGGCACGGGGTGTCGGTGCGGTGTCGGTAGCAGGTGCAGCGCAGGTCGGCGGACAGCACCGTCGGCTGGCAGGTGTCGGTGCGTTGGTTCGGTGCCGTGGGTTCCGGTGTCCAGGCGTGGGAGGCGCAGATCGATCCGAAGTGGCCCCACTGCTGCTTCCAGGTGTCGAATTCGGCCTCGCGTGCCTCGATGCCACGGGTGGTGCTGGCGAACAGGATCGGAATGCCGTGAATCTGCTCGTGGCGGGTGTGTTCGTCGGCAGCGATTTCGGCGATCATGTCGAAGATGTCGATCTGACCTGCTGTCTCGGCCATCAGCAGGCTCCGGTCGTCTGTCGGGGCATCGATTGCACTGTCAGCAGCAGACGCACGTCGGCGGCGGCGAGTACGACGGGGTAGGTGCCGCTGTACCAAGCACCGGGTGACTCGACGAGTGCGGTGACCTCGACCCTTCCAGCGCTGTCGTTGCGGTACTCGAGGACGTCGAGGATTGTTCCGTCGAATTGGGAATCGAGTGAAATGAGCTTCATGCCAACTCCTTTGACTGCTCGCTGGGTGGCGGCGGGGGCGGTGAGGGTTGTGGTCACAGGTGCTCCAATGTCCAGAAGACGGAGAATCCGGCGTCGAGGGTGTCGAACTGGATGCGGTAGCGGCTGCCGGTGAGGCGAAGCTGCCACGCTTGTTTCGAGCAGGCGTTTTCGTAGTTGCCGGGGTACTGCCGGACGTGGGGGTGTGTGAGCGATTTCGCTGATGGTGTGACGCCTCGTACCGACCAAGGTTCGGCGTCGGGTTGTGGGTAGAGGTCTGCTTCGATGACACCGCAGGCGTGCGTTTCGGCGATGGCGTAGGCGGATCGGTAGATGCGCACGAACACCAACCCGGGTTCGTCGTCGACGACGCTGGTCTCGTCTGCGACCGGTGCGGGTTCCGCCCCTGGATGGGCTGTGACGGTGCGAGTGATGCGGATCGGCATCGCTTTGGTCTCCTGGAAGTCGTTCGCGGCTGTGATAGCAATTCAGACGGCGGTGGCGCGGCAGCAGCGGCATTCGAAGCCGTCTCGCTCTCGCGTGCAGGTTCGGCGCTCTTCGCACAGCCAGCAGATCTGATTGCGGATCTCGACATCGTCTTCGTCGGCAGTCGGCGCTTGGGTGCGGGTTCGGTATTGCGCCAAGACGCGTACATCGTGATCGCGCAGTTCTGCGGCCACCTGCTCTGGACCACCGAGGTTCGGGACACCGACGTGGATGCGCAGCATGTCCCCGAACGCGCTCCGGCACGAGCTGCACACTTCGCCCGCTTCTGAGACTGGGACGACGCATCCGGGCAGCGCGCAGGAAGTGAACAGCGTTGCCTGCCATGCTGATTCGGTATTCGACGGGGTCATACTGCAACTATACAGCGCTGCGCTGTTCAGTCAAGGTGTTCGTGGATCTTTTACAACGCAGGGCTGTATGGTCGGGATATGTCGACCACAGAGAAGAATCCGTCGCTGATGGGCAGCCGCGATGGCTGAGGAACTCGCCCCGGAGTTGTCACTGTCCGAGGTGCTGACGTTGATCGAGACGAAGACCGGTAAACCACTCGCGCGGTCGACGTGGCGGTCGTACGTCGCGCGCGGGCAGGCACCCGCCCCCGTGCGCTACGTCGGCCGGGAGCCGCTGTACTCGACGCACGCGATCACACAATGGATCGAACAGCGGCCTGGACGCGGCGCTCGGACCGATCTGAAGACATGAGACTGTGGTCGCGTCTCGGGCGGTTGCGACAGAAAGGCGAAGGCGTGAAAGCTACTGAGTCGTCGATCGACCCGAACAGTGCGATCGCCCCGCTTCCCAGCGAGCCTCTGTGGCATTACACCACCGCTGCCGGGCTCCTCGGGATCTTGCGTAACAACGACGAATCTGCTGAACCCGACACATACAACCCGGTGCTTCACGCTACTGCTGCGCAATTTCTCAACGATCAACGTGAACTGACACTCGGTCTCGGCCTGATGAAGGACTTTCTCGAGATATACGCCGACCGCCAACTGTTCGACCATAATCCGGATGCCAAGACGTTCATCGGTGCGGTCTGTGAGGCAATCCAGTCGATCATCGATCGCACGTATCCGCACTACGTGCACTGCTCGACCATCTCGTTTTCCACACAATGCGACTCGTTGAGTCAGTGGAGGGCCTACGGTCAGGGAACGGGCGGCTTCGCCATCGGTTTCGACCCGTCCAAGTTTCCCCGTAGTCACCCACTCGAACGGCAAAGCGGCATCGGGCTACAGAAGGTCACCTACGTGACCGACACCCTCGAGCAGCCCTTGCTCGATGCATTCAACCTCTTCGTGGCGCAGGCACTGCACGATTCACCCGCAGAGAAGCCCACCGATTCTGCTGTCAACAAAGCGGTGCAGCGGCTGGCATACCCCGCCGCGAGCGTCAAACACATCGGCTTTTGCGACGAGCTCGAGTGGCGGTTCGTCGAACCGGGGTTCGGGCTCAAGCGGGGAGATCCCAACAAGCCCGATTTTCGGATCGGTGCGGCAGGACTGGTTCCGTACCGCCCGGTCGCGCTGCCCGCTGATGCCGTGACCGGGGTCTGGGTGGGGCCAGGGCCGTATCAATACGAGAATTACCTTGCCGCGCAGTCGATGCTCTACCGGTTCGGCTACATCGAGGCCGCCCACAACGTGCAGCAGTCGTCGACCCCGTTCCGCTGAGTCGTCGTCCGGAAGGCCTCACGGCCTCGTCGGGTCCTGACACCGAAAAGCCCTCGGCCACGGGTAGTCGAGGGCTTTGTCGGTTGTAGGTCTAGGTATCCAGGGTGCCGGACACGGCGTCGTATGCGTCGTCGACAGTGATGTGACCGATCGCTGCTTCTTCGACCGGGGTCAGAGCGTGCCCACTGTCGGCGAGGAAGGTGAGGTAGCTGTCGATGCCGACCGTGCCGCGGTAGTGCTTGGACGAGAAGCGCCAGTAGTCCTTGGAGTTCTGCGGTCCGGTCAGCCGGGCTTCGAACGCGGTGAGCACCCTGGCCAGCAGCAGAACTTCCGTTCGGGCGGCTGTGGCGGACTCGGCTTTCAGCCCTGCCTCGCTGAGCGGCGTCTTCATGATGTCCTCGTAGCGCTCGGCGCACTTGGATTCGGTGAACACACCACCGTGGACGGACAACACGTCGACCATCCACGTCGTGGCGTTTTTCGGCGCCGTCTTTCTCGACAGAAGACCAGCGAGGAAGGTACGGCGCAGATCGGTGGCAGTTGCTCCGGCTCGGTTAAGTGCCTTGACCTTTCGGCGCTCGGCCCGCTCTTCTTCCACGCGCTGAGCCTCGGCGCGAGCTGCCGCTCGCTGTGCTCCGGTCAGCCCGTCCTCGCTGGCCTCATCCTCTCCGTCAGCGGCCAAGGCAGCCACGGCCGGTGTGACGCTCAGACCGGTCTCACCCAGGTGGTCACGGTGCAGGAAGAACTCGAATCGCCACGGGCGGATCTGCTCGACCGATTCGAAGTGCACCATGCCCGTGTACGCCTCGGCGGCCTCGTCGCCTTCGGTATCGAAATCGATGTCACTCTCGTCGACCTCCTCGCGGGTGTTCTTGTCCACCCAGACCAGGCCGGGTGTGTATACGTGCACGTGCCACAGGTGTGGGGACAGCTCGGGTGTATCGGCTGGTACTGCGTCGCCGTCGGCAGTGCGCAGGTCCGCAAGGGAGTACCACTCGCCGGTGTTGGTGGATGGTTCGTCGTGGAGCAGAGCAAATCCGCGTGCGATGTGGTCGGCGGCGGCGGCGGCGGTCACAGCTCGCTCGTCGATGCGGCGTTGCAGGTTCGTCAAGTGGTGCACGATCCCATACCCATTGTCGAGGATGTTCTCGATCGCTTCCGCGACCCACGGTTCCCTCTCACCGATCGCTTCGAGGTCGGCGATCAGCGCGGCCCCTTCGAGGACGAGCTGGCGGTCGTCTACCCAGCGGCGGGCGGTGGCCGATCGTCCTGCTCGTCCCGCCTTGTCGGTGTAGTCCTTCTTGAGTGCGAGCTTCTTCGCGACCGCCGGGACGGTCATTCCGAGGTCGAGGAGCTGGGCGACGGCGGTGATGCGCTGGCCATGGGTGAGGTCGGCGCGATGATCGTTGGAGACCACCTGGGCGGTGATCCGCTCGATGGTTGCGGCTTTCTCTTCCGGGGTTTCACCGCGCACCATCACCGGGATCGAGGTGAGGCCGGCCTCGCGGGCGGCGAGCGTCCGACGCTGGCCGTCGACGACGGCGAGGGTGCCGTCGGCGCGGCGTACGGCCGAGATCGCCTGCAGAACTCCATGGGTTGCGATGGATTCGATGAAATCGGGGTCGTCGGTGATGACGACGCCGTCGCGGACGTTAGCGGTGGTGTCGAGATCTTTCGGGTCGGCGTCGACGAGTGTGCGGCTGGTGGTCGATGCGGTCTCGGTAATGCTCATCGGTCTGGTTCTCCCCGTGGTGTGCTGTGATGTGTGGCGGGGAACCGGGCAGATATCAGCTGCCCGGTTCCCCGTCGAACATGCGCTAGTGATGTTGCGACGCTCAGTTGCAGTAGCAGTGAGTCCGTGAGCATGGAAGCTCGGTGATCTTTGCTTTCCAGGTGGGGTCTTCGCCTCCGGTGTGGTCGATGTCTTCCCACTCCCCGATCACCCCGTATCCGCGTTCTCGGAGGAGTTGGGTGGCCTCGTCGGGTGTCCAGTCCATCGGTGCGTGCTCTTCGATATCGGTGGCAATCAGGTAGGTGAATTCACTGTTGTTGGAGCGCAGCGAAACTCCGAGTCCATGGCTAGGTCGGCTGTCTCCGATCGCTGAGGTGACTGCGGTAAGTTGCGTTTCGATTTCTTCCATACCCCAACTATACAGCGCTACGCTGTATAGTCAAGGCCTGCAACACTTTTCGCGAAAACGAATCCGACACTCGAAGCGACTATTTCGCCATGCCCGCCGCGCGTCCTTAACGCAGCGGCTGTGCGGCTTCTGCGGGGCACCACTGCCGGTCGACCTGAAGGAATCCCTTGTCGTTCCCGGTCGGTATTCGATAGCTGAGACTGCAAAGCCATTGTCCCCGTGTAGTTTTCACCCAGGCATGTAAGGTACCCTGGACCTTGATGTCCATCGCGAGACCTTCTGCGCGGACCTTGAGTTTGGTTCCGTCGCGAAATGAACCACCGGCAGCTCCAGCGACCGTAAGTGCCACCGACACCAGGACTGGCATCGGCGGGTCGACGATGCGGCGAGTGGGCGGGTCGAACGAGACCGGCCAGTTCTCGTAGAGATCGCTCGTTGCGCCGCCGCCAGACGCCGTGCCCGCCCGGACCTGGTGGACGCATTCTCGGTATCGGCAGTCCAGCGCAGGCCTTGCTCGCCGAAACTCGGCGCGGTCAGGGTGAACCGTCCTGTGCGCTGGGAGATACCGCGCCCCTGGACTGCGGTGTCGATGGTGATCGACCGGATCCGTCCCCGAACTCCGTCGATGCCGCCGAAGGCGACGGGCCGGGAGGCGATCGTCAGATCCAGACCGGGCATTCGCCCGTCCGTGATCACGAATACTCCAGCGTGCGTGCGTGTCCGAGCGAGGATGGACCGCGCACGACTCGGTGGTACGTCGCGGCCGTGCACGGTACTGATGACCAGATCGATACCGTCGATACAAATACTGGCGACATCCAACGGGTCTCCGTCACCTGGATCAATCAGTGACACCCTCGATAGATCCCCACCGTGTTCATGTACGGCGAGGAGACCAAATTTGGGCTGGCCGATCAGTGCAACGTGGTGGCCGGCCGCGCTCGCGGTAGCGACGACACCGACGAGAACCGACCCTGCCCCGGTGATGGACAATGCTGTTCCGCGGGCCAGTGCGCCGTGTGGCAGCAGTTCCGACAACGGTGTGGGTGTCGGGATGGTGCGCAGGCTTCGTGCGCGCAGTGCGGCTGTGAGAGGTTCGTCGGCGCCGGTCTCCGCCGATGCCGTTCCGGACACTTCAACCGATGTGTGCTGTGCGGTCTCGATAGCCTCGGGCAGCTCGGTGGGCGCATGATCACGACGACCCGGTATCGACGCCATCTGGCGGCGTAGCGCTGCGAGCTGGGCAGCCTTGTCGAGTCCTGCGAGATCGGCGGCAGCGTTGGCGGTGGCCATGAGAGCGACCTTTCGCCGTACGAGTGGGACACCCTCACGATACTCGAACACCCGTTCGAGATAGATCTGGGTGTCGAGGTGGTTGCGGCGGGCGTCTTCGGCCTCAGAAGGGCGGGTTCGAACCCACCACGGTGCGCAGGAGCTGGGTCTGCGCTCGTACGGTCGCGGCATCGAGGGCTGTGGGTTCGGAATTATCTCGTCCGCGCGCGCAGCCGTGAAAGCTGGTGTTGCCGTGCTCGTCCATGAACTGGCGTTGCTCTGCCACTGCCGCTTCGATGTCGGCCTGCTCCTCGGGTGAGAGGGCGTTCCATCGGTCGGCGATCTGCTGCGCCGCTGCCTCGGCCTGCTCCCGCACCGAGGCTGCTCGTTCCTGCGCCGCTGTTACCGACCGTGTCGAGTCGTCGGGGTCAGTCGGATGTTCGGATACCTTGCGTGGCCATCGTCGTCCGAACCGCATGAAGTCCCCCTGCTGTGTGCTGTGGTGGTCAGCTGTTGACGAGCTGGCTGGCTCGCTGGAATGTGACGCCGAGGAGCGATCCTATGTCTCTGACAGGCACCTGGGCGGTGGCGAGTTTCTTCGCGAATGCCTCGGTGCTGGCTTTGACGCGGGCTTCGTCCTCGGCCAGACGTGCTCGAAGCGCCCCGATCTCGGCGATGCGGACCGCGAGATCCTCTCCCCCGGGTTCGAGTTCGATGTGCTGCTCGATCTCGACGTCGGCGAGAGCGACACCGGTTTCGAGGGCGATCAATTCCTTCGCTGCGGTGGGTACGTCGTCGATGCGACGGGCTTGGGTGAGGGCGTCGAGTTCGAGGACGGCGATCATCCACCACTTGCCGTCTCGAGTGACAGACACCGTGTAGGTCTTGCTCACTGCTGCGCCTCCTTCATGGCTGCAAGGATCTTACGATAGACGCCGGGTGAGATCGTCCGATGCCCATCGGGCACAGTCACTTTGACTGCGCCGTCGACCGAGACCCACGTGCTGTGCGACCCGACCGTGCGGACCGAGGTGAATCCCGCGGCTTTCAGGGCCTTGACCACTTTCCGTGTGGGCTGCTCGGTAACCATAAAGATAGTCTAGTCGATTAGACGTTTTCTAGTCAAGTCAGATAGACACTTTCTGAATATCCGGTACGGACGGATCGATAAGCCAGAAGTTTTAGATCGGGCGCTTCTGCGTGCGCGTTCGGCCTGGTTAGGCTGGATATCGACAACAGCTGTGTTTCGACTCAGGGAAGGCCGCATCGAACCGTGGCGAAAAAAGTATTCACCCAATTGGTCGACGATATCGACGGCTCGATCATCGACGACGAATCAGGCGAGACCATCGAATTCTCCGTCAACGGTGTCGACTACCTCGTGGACCTCAAAGCCAAGAATGCCAACGAGTTTCACCGTAAAATCGGCTACTACATCGAACACGGCACCCGTGTCGGCGGACGTAAGCGTAAGCACTCCCCCACCTCCACAACTCCATCTGCTCCGCCGTCGAGCACCACGGCCACGCGTGATCCGGCACAGACCAGAGCTGTTCGGCAATGGGCAGCAGACAACGGCTACGAGATCAACGATCGGGGCCGGATTCCCGCTGCGATCGAAGAGGCATTCAACGCTGCGCACTGATCAGAGCGTCAATTTCAGAAGTCGACTGCACGGATATCAGCAGTGGTGTGCACAGACTGCGTATGCGGCAATCGCGGTAACGACAGGTCCCGGCGAGCGAGACCGCCCGTCACTTCACGATCACCGCGTGAACTTAATGGTGTATCCGGACTGACCATCGATCGACAGGCTGTACTCGACACCAACGAGCGTTGTCATGTTCCAGCCTTCCTTGGCGCTCAACGACTCGCCCACGGGCAAGCTGAGAGCCGAGGTGACCGAACGCAAGCCGACGTCGCCGTCTCGCACTTCTTGGATGCCGTCGTACGCACCCTGTTCGGCGTTGATCACCTGGGTAAGGACCGAACCCGGCATGGTTGAGTCAGGCGATACGTTCTTGACGGTGACCGGGAAGTAAATGCTCACAGGCTGCTGCGGCCGGCCGTACGGAATCCTCGCGTCTTGACTCGGTGTGAACTCGACCGGTGCGCCCACGGTGATCTCCAGCCGGACCTGGCCCGATCGCACCTTTCTGCTGTAGATCGCAGTCTGGCCGAACTTGCATGGTTCCGGAAACAGTTCGAGTTTCGTTGTATCGCAAATCACCGGTTCCGCAGAAGATGAGGGTTCCGCGTCCTGTTCTGGAGCGGGCTGCGGGGAGGGCTCCTCGGAGCTCGAGATGGCCGCAGCGTCGGTCGTGGACGCGTCGTCGTCTTCGGTAAGCGCCCCGACAGTGATGATGCCCGCCAAAATGACACCGACACCGCCGACTGCGGCCCACAATCGCCAGGGAGGCTTCGGCTTCGGTCGACGAAAGGTCATGGTGGTTCGCACGAGACCGTCCTGTCGGTCGACAAGCTCCCAGCCTTCCTGCTGCTTACTTGCGATCGTTCTCGACTCGGTGCCCCGGATCGCCTTGATCTCGGTGACCTCGTACCGCGTTTGATCGCCGGTCATGTCTCTTCTCGTCCTTCGATAGCGGTGTGTGGGTCACGCCGTACCCAGTGATGGAGATGGCAGTGCTCAAAGGTTTACCTTGACACGTAGTCGGCGGTGACCTGCTACGGGTTGTCCTGCTACGGGTTGTCCTGCTACGGGTTGTTCAGGCGCCCGCGCAGCGATGCGACTCCGAGCTGCGCGAGCGCTGCGGCGTCATGTGCGGGGACGCCGGAGCCGGTGAGTCGGCGAACGGCGTCCTGGTCGTCGTCGACGAAGGCTTTGAGCCATGCCGGGTGACGGTTGGTGACCGCGCGGGCATGGCCGAGCTTGATCTGCCAGGGCTGTCGTGTGTGCTCGGTAAATTCGGACGCAGGCCTGCACAGCAGCGCTCTGCCTGCAGGAAAGTCCTCAGCGAGCCATGACCGGGTGGGCGCATGGGCATAAGAGGGCCTGGTGGTGGAGTAGACGATAGTGAAGCCGAGCCCGTCGAGCGCCCAAGCAAGATCCTGACCGCTGCTGAGCACTGCGGCATCGGGAATGTGGGCGAAGAAGTCCCGCCACCGCTGCGCTGGCGGGATCTGCTCGTCGACCAGGACCGCGTTGTACGCCGAGAGGTCGGCCAGAACACCATCGACGTCGAGCATGACCACCCGGTCCTCGTTCGGACGATGAACCGGCGGCCTGTGCC
Source organism: Rhodococcus sp. FG69 (assembly GCF_057808915.1). Taxonomy (NCBI): domain Bacteria; kingdom Bacillati; phylum Actinomycetota; class Actinomycetes; order Mycobacteriales; family Nocardiaceae; genus Rhodococcus; species Rhodococcus sp. FG69. Next base: position 71,409 of record NZ_JBMDIX010000033.1, read on the forward strand.
GTCGACGAATCGGGGCTACTCGGGTCGGTACGGCGGCGGTGTCCACCCCTCGTTCATACCTGAGCCCGGCGCGCAGTTGGCGCGGCTCGCCGCACAGGTGCACCAGCATCGACGGTCTCGATCGTGAGCATCTCGATGTCGGCGCCACCTGCCGCGGCGCAACTCCAGTTCGTCGCGGCTGTGAGAACGGCTTCGAGCGACTCGGTGTAGCCGCTCCGAATCGACACCGCGACGTCGGCGGGGACAATGTGCGCCAACAATCGGTGCCCGGCCAATGGCGCTGCCAGAACACGCACGAACTTCTCCGCGGTGAACCCCTCGCCCAGCCAACCTGATTCCGCAGCTCTGCTGGCAAAGACCAAGATCGCTGCATCCCACGAGGCGGTGGGGCGACGAGCACTGAATTCCGGTTCGAGACTCAATCTGGCTTCGGCGCGTAGTGGGACGTTGTCGGCGAAGGCCTGCGCGGCTTCGTCGACCATGCCTGTGATCGCATCGAGTGGATGGATACCTTCTGCTGTGGTCCAGCGTTCCGCGATGGCGGTGTAGACGGCGGCAGCGGTATCGAGGACTGCTTCAGCCATGTCGCGTTTGGAAGCGAAGTGGAAGTACATTGCTCCTTTGCTGCACGCGGTGTTGTCGAGAATTCGGATGACTGATGATGCCGTGTAGCCGTGTCGGGCGAATTCTGTTGCCGCTCCGGCTAATAGGTCCGCGCGTGTTTTGGCGGCCCGCCGCTGGGTCATCGCGTCGCACCCACGTAGTCACGGTCGATGCTCACCTGGGCGTAGTCGTCGGCGACCCTGTAGTCCGAAGCGGCCTCGATGTCACCGGCGTTCTCGTCGTGTCCGGAATCCACCGCGAGCGCCTGGTCCACGGCCGACTGTGTGGCGGTGCTGCGTTGGCTGGCGATGTTCTGCTGTACCTGGGTCCAGGTCTTGATGTGCCGCGACACCGTCGAGGTGTGGACGTCGAGGTGGCGTGCAATGTCGCTGTAGGACCATTCAGGGTTGGCTAGGTACAGGTCGATAGTGGTCCATACTGCGGGTTTGAGGAGGCCGTTGTCGAGGTCTTCGTCTATCCCGGCAAGACCGAATAATGCTGTCGCGCTATGCTGTTCGCCCTCTACACGGTCGATCGAGTCATCGGTCCGAGCTGGTGCGGCGACATCGTCGGGAGCACCGGCAGTGTCGATCTTGGTCGTGATCCGGCGGCGGCGTGGTGCGCGCAGGACGACGGCGACGATCTCGCTCATCGTCAGAACCATCGCGGGCGCTAATGCTGCTATTGCTGCTGCGACGGCGGCGTTGAGAACAGTTGCGGTCAGCACGGCGTGGTAGGCGTTGCCTGCGATGGACAGGATCGCCGAGACGGTCAGCACAGCGACGACGAGTCGCCGGCCTCGTTTGGTTGCGGCGTCGGTGTGCTGGGAGAGGGCGATTCGGATGACGGCGGCGGCGAGGATCGGGCCGTCGAGGGCGACGGGGATGACCCAGGCGTCGGCCGGGTGGATGCCGGCCATGACGGCAAGGTCGAGCAGGGTGGAGAAGGAGAGCTTGAACGAGGCCGCACCGACGATGATGGCGATGGCCAGGCCGGTGATCAGTGCGCCGGTCAGCACGCGGGGGTGGATGTCGAGGGTGTCCTCGCTGGTGGGGTCGAGGTCGGAGGTATTAGCGTTGTTCATTGATCGCAGGTCCGTTCTGTGATCGACCGGCCCCGGCGGTGTTCGTAGCACTGCCGGGGCCTTTTGTGGCCGGTTGGGTACTCGGTGTGCTCACAAGCGAGCGCGGAGGTAGCGATTGCGTCTCGGCAGCTTTGGCATGACTTTGCAGCCGACGCTACGGGCGGGGCCGAGCAGGACCGGCAGCTTTGGCATCTGCGGCGGTCCACCCGTTCACACCGACAGGGCGGCACTCGTCGTGATAGACCGGGTGTGAGGGCGCCAGATCTGCCGGGGTGTCGGAGTGCCACCCGTCGCACCAGGCGCACCGGAGCACTACCCGTTCGGCGGTCATGACATCGCCTCGGCAGGGCCGAGCCGGACTTGATCGAGCCTGTCGGTGGCGTGGCGGTCGGCGTGTGTGGTCATCGAGTGTCAGCTCCTGGTTGTCGTGGAACGGGGTGTGGGTGCGCCGTCTCGTTGCTCGCGCGCTCGGACGAGTGCGGCGTAGACGGCCGACCGGCTCAATCCGTACAGCTCCATGAGCTTGGCTGCACCGAATTCGCCGGACTCGTAGTCCTTGAGGATTCGTTCGTGTTGAAGCGCAGTGAGTTTGGGTTTACGGCCGGTCATCCGGCCCTGCTCTTTAGCAATTGCAACGCCCTCGCGAGTACGAGCGCGGGTCAGGTCGGCCTCGAATTCGGCCATTGCGCCGAGGACGGTGAAGAACATCTTGCTCGACGGATCACCGGGGCTGTAGACCTGACCACCGTAGATCAACCGTGCCCCTTTCGCGTCGAGTTCGGTGACGATGGCGTTCAGGTCGGTCACCGAACGTCCGAGTCTGTCGAGTTTGGTGACCACCAAGGTGTCCCCCTCCCCCACTGCCGCGAGGGCTTCGGTGAGGCCAGGCCTTTCCCGGTTGCGTCCGGTGTATCCGCGGTCGGTATAGATGTTGCCGGTGTCGACGCCCAACTTCCGGAGGGCTGTGCGCTGCGCTCGCAGATCCTGTCCTCGTGTGGAGCATCGGGCGTACCCGATCAGGTTTTCGTCCACCTGGAGCCCTCCGTCTCGAAACCTGCGACCAAACTGGAATTACTTGCAACACTATCTACCAGGACACCGACAGGCTGGTCCGAACGTCGACCGATGTCAGTTTCAGAAGACGGCTGCACGATGTCAGAAGTGCACTGCAGTGCAACTCC
>NZ_JBMDIX010000034.1:0-69769 GCF_057808915.1 Rhodococcus sp. FG69
CCCCCCCCCCCCCCCCCCCCCCCCCCCCCCCCCTGGGCCGGAGGCCCGAACAGCACGAAGGCCGGATACTCAGGAATTTCTTCCTACGTATCCGGCCTTCGAGAAACCTCAACTGAAGACAGCGTCAAGCCGTCAGCAATTTCGGGTGGCGATCCTTTTAGGGGATCAGATAGCGCGAACGCCTGTGGCCTGGGGGCCCTTCTGGCCCTGGCCGACCTCGAACTCCACGCGCTGACCCTCGTCGAGTGACTTGAAGCCAGTTCCCTGGATCTCCGAGTAGTGAACGAACACGTCAGGTCCGCCACCGTCCTGCTCGATGAAGCCGAAGCCCTTTTCGCCGTTGAACCACTTAACACTGCCCTGCGTCATACCGTAAACCTTCTGTAGCGAGCTGGACCTTCACGTCGAAGCTCCAATCTCATTTCCTGATCATGCCATCCAAACGCTCAATGCGATACGTCGGGGGCAAAAAAAATCGATAGCTCGGTTTTTCGGGCGGCGCGATAGCCTGTTCGAGGTGGATTCACATCATCACGACATCATCCGCCTCGCGTGGTCGCGGCGCCTCGGCCTGGAGGATTCGGCACTACGCCCCTCCCACCGCCACATCGAGATCGACGACAATGCGACGTCCGTCACATTCGTTCGTCTCGGCGACGCGAGCGCCCTCATCGGACCCGAAAGCGTGGTGTCCGCATCGCCGAACTCGTGGGCATCGAAGTACACGGACGACGAACTGTCCGAGCGCGGAGTACTCGGAGCGGTGGGCGCCGGACGCAGCCACGGCCCGATAATTCTGTACTTCGCCGGCGACATCGGCACGAGCATCGACCGTCACGACCCGCTGATCTCGCACGAACTGTCCCACGTGCTCGCGCTCGAAGCCCTGTGCGCTCCCGACGACGTCATTGCAGCCGAACTGACCCGCAAGCGATCGTGGTTCACGGTGCTCGGCGACGACGAACCAGCCGACACCGCTGCGCCGCTCGCGACCGCTGCCTACCTGGAATGGGAGGGCGTGCTCGCCGATCTCGGCGTGCTGACTGCGCCCGGTGCCCGACGGCAGGGCAACGGTCAGGTGGTCGCGCGCCTGGCCACCAACGACGCCTTCGACGAGGGCATGATTCCGCAGTGGCGCACCAACTCCGAGAACGGAACGTCCCGACGCCTCGCCGCACGGCTGGGTTACGAGGAATGGGGCGTGTTCGTGTCGGTCGAGCTCTCCGGTACGTAGGTTGAAGGTATGACGTATGTCGAGAACGGTGAGGAATTCACGCGCGACACCAACTACATCGAAACGCGCATCACCGCGGACGGTCGCGACGGCTATCCCGTCGAGCCCGGCCGCTACCGGCTGATCGCCGCGCGTGCGTGCCCGTGGGCGCATCGGTCGATCATCGTGCGGCGGCTACTCGGCCTGGAAAGTGCCATCTCACTGGGCATTCCGGGCCCGACCCACGACCCCCGCAGCTGGAACTTCGAGGAAGAACCGGGCGGAGTCGATGCGGTGCTGCAGATCCCGCGATTGCAGGACGCCTACTTCGCCCGCTTCCCCGACTATCCGCGCGGCATCACCGTGCCCGCGTTCGTCGAGATCGAGACGGGCAAGGTAGTCACCAACAACTACCCACAGATGACGCTCGACATGTCGACCGAGTGGACGCAGTACCACCGCGACGGCGCTCCCGCCCTATACCCCGAAGCGCTGCGCGGAGAGATCGACGAGGTCGCGGAAAGAGTGTTCCGCGAGGTGAACAATGGCGTCTACCGATGCGGGTTCGCCGGATCACAGAAGGCATACGACGAGGCCTACGACCGTCTGTTCACTGCCATGGACTGGCTCGTCGAGCGACTCACGAACCAGCGCTATCTCGTCGGCGACACGATCACCGAGGCCGACGTGAGACTCTTCACGACGCTCGTGCGATTCGACGCCGTCTACCACGGCCATTTCAAATGCAACCGCAGCAAACTGACCGAGATCCCGGTGCTGTGGAACTACGCCCGCGACCTGTTTCAGACACCGGGCTTCGGCGACACCGTCGACTTCGAACACATCAAGCGGCACTACTACGAGGTCCACACCGACATCAACCCCACCGGCATCGTCCCCCAAGGTCCGGACCTGCACGGGTGGCTGGAACCGCACGGTCGGGAACTACTGGGCGGCCGACCGTTCGGCGACGGCACTCCCCCGCCTCCGCCGCGGGCCGACGAGCTCGTTCCCGCCGATCACTGGGTGCCTGCGTAGGTTCCGAAGCTCCAGTGGACTCCCTCGGCGTCTCGGCAGGTGAAGCCGCGACTGCCGTAGTCCTCCTCGCGTAGCCCCCGGGTGAGCCGTGCACCGGCGGCCACGACGCGATCGTGAAGGGCGTCGGGGTCGGCGGTGACGACGTAGACGCAGCCCACTCCGGCGGGCAGGCCTGCGATCGCGCTGTCGGGCCGGACGCTGCCGAGCATCACCCCGCCGCCCTCCGGCCAGCGCAACTCGGCGTGGTCGACCTGTGCACCCTCGCCGTGCACAGCCACCTCCTCGAAGCCGAGCACATCGACGATGAATCGGATCGCGGCGTGCGCGTCCGAGTAGCTCAAGCACGGCCAGATGTTCGTTCTCGTATCGTTCATGCCCGCAATGCTGCCCGCGTCACTCGACCTGGTCTTGGACGAATGGGAACTGCTCGTTTCGACGCCAGCGCGAAGGCGACAACCCGGCTAGATCACGCCACTCCCGAGCCATGTGCGCCTGGTCGTAGTACCCGCATTGCGCGGCGACGTCGGCGAGCGGTGGGATGTCCAGGCGTCTGAGCACCTGGTGTGACCTGTCGAATCGGGCGATCCGCGCCGAGTCCTTCGGCCCGACGCCGAACTCTGCGGTGAAGCGGTTGACCAGATGCCGGCGGCTCCACCCGATCTGCGACGCCACATCACCGACGCGGGCCGTTCCACCCGTGTGCACCAACAGCCTCCACACCTCGGCGAGAGTCGGATCGAGCTCGCGCTCACCGAGGGACCGACACAGAATGTCGTCGACGATGTCGAATCGGCCACTCCACGAATCCTCTGCGGAGATCCGATCCGTCAACTCCCGCGCGTCGGGCAGCACTTCGCCCAGGTCGACCATCCAGTCACCCAGCGCCGACGTCGGTATGCCGAACAGCGCCCGCGCGCCGGCGGGCGTGAAGGACAGTTGAATGCCGTGTTGGGTACCGTCGTGCGCTATGGTCACCGGTTCGACCGAGATCCCGCTCGCGAGCGATTCGAACGCACACGCTCCTTGACGGGGTGAATCCGCGATGTCCAGCTGCGAATCGACAGTCAGGATCACGGTCAGGTTCGGACTCGGCAGGCCAACGTGAATTCCAGGTTCGAACCCCGACAGCCGGTAGCCGTCGTACGACGTCACATACGGACGCAGGCGTGCGGTGGGCAACCGCCGGGCACCGTCGGAGTGACCCAGCTGGACCTTGTCAGCCATGATCGCAGCGTAGAACCGTGAGCGAACGGGTAGCAATGGCTTCGAGGGCTTCGAAAGCCGGTACGACGAAACGAACGGGGACGGCCGATGGCTAAGAACAAGAAGGACGAGGTCGAGGTCATCAAGGAGGGCGGGCGGCTGGAGAAATCACTCGTCGCCATACTCGACAACGCCAGCCGTCTGCAGGGGCCTGCCGTCGAGAAGTACGTCGCATACATGCGTCGGGCACACCCGAACGACACACCTGCTCAGCTGATCGAGCGGTTGGAGAACCGATTCATCCTCGCCGTGACGGGAAGCGGAAGTGCCGTCGGCGGTGCTGCCGCCATTCCTGGGCTCGGTACCGTCGCCTCCCTCGCTGCGGTCGGCGCCGAAACCGCGTTCTTCATCGAGTCCTCGGCCCTTCTCACGCTGTCGGTGGCGTCCGTGCACGGCATCCCGGTGCATGACCACCAGCAGCGCCGCGCGCTCGTCCTGGCGGTCGCGCTGGGCGAATCGGGGATGCAGATCGTGCAGAAGACCGTGGGCAGCTCAGCGAAGAATTGGGGACCGTTGGTCATGTCGCGGATACCCGGCGGCGCGATGACGAACATGAACAAGTCGCTGGTCAAGAAGTTCGTCCAGAAGTACCTCGCGAAACGCAGCGCACTTCTGTTCGGCAAACTCCTGCCCGCAGGAATCGGCGCCGTCATCGGCGGGGCGGGCAACCGAGTCATCGGCAAGGGCGTCGTCCGCAATTCACGGGAAGCGTTCGGACCCGCTCCGAGGTCGTGGCCCGAAAGCCGAATCATCGAACCCGATCCCGATGGAATTCTCGAGCAACGTCGAGACGTTGAGTGAAGCCATGACCACCGACACACCTGACCTCGGCACGTTCGGCATCTGGCGACACTTCTCGGGCATCCCACCCGAGCTGGCTCGTCTGATCGAAACCTCCGGTTACGGCACTATCTGGCTCGGAGGCTCACCCCCGGAAGATCTCACCTCGGTAGAAGAGGTGCTCGACGCGACCGAGTCCGTGGTCGTCGCTACCGGCATCGTCAACATCTGGTCGGCAGCGGCACCCGCGGTTGCCGAGTCGTTCCACCGCATCGACAAGAAGCATCCAGGCAGGTTCCTCCTCGGAATCGGCGCCGGACACCCCGAGGCGACGCAGGAATATCAGAAGCCGTACGACGCCCTGGTGAGCTACCTCGACGCATTGGACGACGGCGGTGTCCCCGTCGAACGACGCGTTCTCGCTGCCCTGGGACCGAAGGTGCTGAAGCTGTCCGCCGATCGCAGTGCAGGTGCACACCCGTATCTGACGACGCCCGAACACACCGCCGAAGCACACGCAATCCTCGGCCCTGACAAGATTCTGGCGCCCGAGCACAAGGTCGTCCTCGAATCGGATCCGGTGAAGGCCCGAGAAATCGGCCGTCCGCCGGTGAACAATCCGTACCTGCACTTGCGGAACTACACGAACAACTTGAAGCGCCTCGGCTACTCCGAAGAAGAGATCGCAGACGGTGGCAGCGACCGACTGATCGACGCCCTCGTCGCCCACGGCGACGCCGATTCCATCGCCCGCCGGCTTCGCCAGCATCTCGACGCGGGCGCTTCGCACGTGACGCTGCACTCGCTGCCCGACGGCGACGACCCGTCACGGACCTATCGAGAAGTCGCAGCGGCGCTCCACTAGCCCGACAACTTCGGCAAAGCCGTAATCTCGTACCGAGCCGGTTCATCCGGCTCGGTACGAGTCGACATTCACGGTCCGCGGGGGGAATCGCTCATATGACGTACGGCTTCGGCGGTCACGCACTCGAAACGCACGGTCTCACCAAAAGTTTCGGAACGGTGCGCGCGGTCTCGGACCTGACGTTCGCCGTTCCCCGCGGCTCGATCACCGGGTTCCTCGGGCCGAACGGTTCGGGCAAGACCACCACGCTGCGGTTGATTCTGGGGTTGGCCAAGCCCACTGCCGGCGTCGGGCTGATCGCGGGTGCCCCGTTCTCGGCGCTGACCCACCCTGCGCGCACAGTCGGCGCAGTCCTCGACTCGCGAAGTCTTCACCCCAAGCGAACCGCCATCGGACATCTCGGTATCTTCGCCTCGGCGATCGGCGTTCCGGATTCCCGCGCGGACGAAGTACTCGGCCTGGTCGGACTCGCCGACGCCGCGAGACGCCATGTCGGCGCGTTCTCGCTGGGCATGCGGCAACGCCTGGCCCTGGCGACCGCACTGCTCGGTGATCCCGAAATTCTGGTGCTCGACGAGCCCGCCAACGGCCTCGACCCGGAAGGCATCGCCTGGCTGCGCGACTTCCTGAAGTCGTTCGCTGCGGGCGGTCGGACCGTGTTGATCTCGAGCCACCTGCTTCGCGAGATCGAAGCAACCGTCGACAACCTCGTGATCGTGAGCGCCGGATCTCTCGTCTACCAGGGATCCATCGAGCAGCTCCGCGCGTCGCGTCCCAGCCGAATTCTCGTCACCGTGTCGGATCCGGCTGCACTCGCCCTGGCGCTGGCATCCAATGGGGTCACCAACAGTCAGCTTCTTCCCGACGGCCGACTCGGGGTCGCCGGCAGCGACGCCGACACCATTGCGCGCGTCGCGAAAGAAGCCGACGTAACCGTGTTCGGAACCAGCCACGAACACGTCGACCTCGAACAGGTCTTCCTGTCGATGACGGCCGGCCAGTTCGCGGCACCACCACCCGGCCAGATGAGGCCCGGCCCGGCCTATCCCGGTCCCGTCGGCCCGGGCCAGCCCTACGGCCCTCCCCCCGCATACGGACAGCCGAGTTACGGACAGGCGAGCTACGGACCCCCACCCGGGTACGCGCCGGCCCCCAACTACGGACAACCGAACTACGGCCCACCGCCCGGGTACGGGCCACCACCGAATTACGGTCCACCGCCGGGGTACGCACCGCAACCTGGACAATCGACGTGGGACGGAGATCGACGATGACCACGGTGCTGACGTCGGAAATCCGCAAAGTAACCACGTTGAAGTTCTGGTGGGCGCTGGCCCTGCCTCCCGTCTTCGTCGGTATCTGTGCGAGTGCCATCTCCTCGGCCGTTGCCACCGGTGCAGACGAGATCACCAACGGGGACGTCGACGAGATCGTCGTTGTCGGATTGTTCGTGGCTCTCGGCTTCGCCATGCTGTTCGCCGCGGTGTTCTCGGCCGTCAACACGGGTACCGAGTTCCGTCACGACACGATCACCACGTCGTTCTTGACCACGTCCGGTCGCGATCGGGTCATCGGAGCGAAAGTCCTCGTGACGGCATTGTTTGCTCTCGGCTACGGGTTGGTCGTCTCGATCTGCAGCATTGCGTGCCTACTCCTGTTCACGGCCGGAACATTTTCGCTCACCGGCGACACCATGGCCTACGTCGCGGCCGGTCTGTTCGCGGTGGTCCTGTGGTCGCTGATCGGCTCCGGCCTCGGGTTGCTCTTCGGATCTCCGACGTGGCCGTCGATCGTCATCGTCGCGTGGTTCCCAGTCGGCGAGCTGATCACGCTCGGCATCTTGTCCGGCCTGGGTTTCGAGGGTGCCTGGCACATCACCCCGGCGTCGTTGACCATGTCGGTCACGGCAGCCGGCAACCTCGACGACGCCGGCGCGTTCGCCACGTGGCCGTGGGCCCCGATCGGTCTGACGGCGTGGGCTGCGTCCGCGCTCGCGGCAGGCTGGCTCAGAACACGGGAACGCGACATCAACTGATTTCGTGTCGGTAGCGCGGACTACCGTGAAAAAACGATGGTGACCAACGGTAACGACCAACGCGCGGCGGGGTGGATCCGTCGACTCTTCGCTCAGTGTTGGGTGCATCGCCGGACGGCTTCGGGAGCGCTCGCGGTCACGATGATCGCCGCAGTCATCGACATCTCGTTCCCCCTCTTGACGCGCGTTGCCATCGACGATGCGTCGGCAGGTGAAAGTGGCGCGATCCTCACCGTCGCGGCGGCCATCGGCGCTCTCGCCATTGTTCGATTCGGATGCCAGTTCGGCCGTCGACTACTTGCGGGCAGGCTGTCCATCGATGTCCAGCACGACCTTCGGCTCGGGCTTCTAGGTTCTCTACAGCGGCTCGACGGTCGGCGTCAGGACGAGATAAGGACCGGTCAGGTCGTCTCTCGGTCCATCACCGACCTGCAGTTGGTGCAGGGTCTGTTGGCGATGGTTCCACTGTCTGCGGGCGCGCTGCTGCAGTTCGTGCTGGCACTCGGCGTCATGGCCTACCTGTCACCATTGCTCACCGTCGTCGCGCTGCTGATCGTTCCTGGTGTGTCCCTCGTGGTGTACCGCATCCGGCCGAAGCTGTACGCCGCCACGTGGTCCGCCCAGCAACGCGCGGCCGACCTGGCGCAACACGTCGAGGAGACCGTCACCGGAGTTCGCGTCGTCAAAGGATTCGGCCAGGAGTCACGAGTCGTCGACAGGCTGGAGTCGCTTGGCCGCACGCTGTTCTCGGAGCGCATGCGGGCAGCGAGAATCAACTCCCGGTTCGCGCCATCGATGGCCGTTATCCCTCAGCTCGGTCTCGTGGGAGTCATCGCATTGGGCGGCTACCTCGCGATGCACGGTCACATCACCGTCGGGACCTTCCTTGCCTTCGCCACCTACGTCGCGACGCTGTCGGCGCTCACCCGCACGTTGTCGTCCGTCGTCATCATGGCGCAGCTATCGCGTGCCGCGATCGAGCGTGTGTACGACGTCATCGACACCGATCCGTCGGTGCCGGAGCCGGCACACCCGCTTCATCTACCCGACGGGCCACTCGGCCTCGATCTCGCCGCGGTCACCTTCGGTTTCGAACCCGATCGCGACATACTGCGCTCGTTCGATCTGACTGTCGCGCCCGGGGAAAGCGTCGCGATAGTCGGCCATGCAGGCGCAGGCAAGACCGCCCTGTCCCTGCTCCTTCCGCGGTTCTACAGCGCGCGCGAAGGGTCGGTCGCACTCACCTCGGACGGACAGCGATTCGACGTCGACCGAGTGAGCGCCGAGCAGCTGCGTGAGGCCGTGGGCCTCGTGTTCGACGAACCGTTTCTGTTCTCCGACACCATCGCCGCCAATATCGCACTCGGGCGTCCCGATGCTACCGCCGAGGAGATCGCCGACGCTGCCACGCTCGCCGAGGCCGCCGAATTCATCCAGGCCCTTCCCGAGGGATACGACTCGATCGTCGGCGAGCGAGGACTCACGCTCTCGGGCGGTCAGCGGCAACGCATCGCCCTTGCCCGCGCCCTACTGACCGACCCCCGAGTTCTGGTCCTCGACGACGCCACCTCGGCCGTCGACGCCGAAACGGAAGCCAAGATCTTCGATGCGCTTCGTCGCCTCCGCGAACGCACGACCATCGTCCTCGCACATCGCCGTTCGACCTTGACTCTCGCGGATCGCGTTGCAGTACTCGACAACGGCAAGATCCTCGACATCGGAACGGTGGACGAACTCGACCGTCGATGTCCTCTGTTCAGGACATTGCTCGCAACGGGAGACGTCGACGAGCCCGTGAAGTCCGCCGGCCCGAGCGTCCCCGAACCTCCCGGCACGGCTCTGTGGCCGGACACCGAACAGCAGTCGGACGATCAGCGGTCTGCCCCGCAGGCGGCGGGGAGCGGCGGACCCGTCTCGGGGGCGCTCGGCAACGTGGCGTCGACGCCTCAGATGCGGGCAGCCGTGGCCGCGCTTCCGCTGGCCGACGAGGATCCCACGTTCTCGGGGCCCGCCCTCCGCGCCGCGGACCCCCAGTTCCGGCTTGTCCGCCTGCTTTCACCAGTCGCACCGTTGCTTCTTGCGGTCGTCGTCCTGCTTGCGCTCGATTCCCTCGCGTCGATCGCGTTCCCGTCGATCGTCCGCTACGCCGTCGACGACGGCGTCTCTCGGGGCGACGCCGGTGCACTGTGGACGGCCACGACCATCGGAGTCGTTCTCGCGGTGGCAGGGTGGTTCGTCATAGCGGCGACGACCACCATCACTGCCCGCGCAGGCGAACGGGTGCTGTTCGGCCTCCGGGTGAGGAGCTATGCGCACATCCAGCGGCTCGGACTCGACTACTACGAACGTGAACTGTCCGGCCGGATCATGACACGGATGACTACGGACGTCGACGCGTTGTCCTCGTTCATTCAGACCGGTGCCTCGACCGCGGTGATCAGTCTGATCACCGTTCTCGGCATCTCGGCGGCACTGCTGTGGACCGACTTCTCGCTCGGCCTCGTCGCACTCGCCGTCGTGCCACCGCTGATCGTCGCAACCTTCGTGTTCAGAAGAATTTCCTCCGCCGCGTACTCGGAGTCGCGGGAACGAATATCGGCGGTCAATGCGGACTTCCAGGAGAACATCGCCGGGCTTCGGTCGGCACAGGCGTATCGGCGCGAGCAGTTCGCCGCAGATCGATTCGCCGAACGCGCAGACCGCTACCGAGTCAGCCGAATGCGGTCACAACGCGCGATCTCGGTGTTCTTCCCCTTCATCACGTTCCTGTCCGACCTCGCCCTGGCGCTCGTCGTCTTCGTCGGCGCCCATCAGGTCGCGGGCGGATCGACCTCGGCGGGAACCCTCGTCGCCTTCGTGCTGTATCTCGGTTTGTTGTTCGGCCCGATCCAGCAGCTCTCGCAGGTGTTCGACGGCTATCAGCAGGCGAGGGTGGGAGTAAGCCGAATCGGCGACCTGCTCCGCACACCGAGTTCGATCGAGGTGGCCTCGAATTCAGACACCGTGACGATCCCCGACGGTCATCTCCGGGGCGACGTTCGCTTCGAACGTGTCGGGTTTCGTTATGCCGGATCCGACACCGATGCGCTCAGTGAGGTCAATCTCACAATCCCCAGCGGCACTACCGTCGCCCTCGTCGGACAAACCGGTGCGGGCAAGTCCACGGTCGTGAAGCTGCTTGCGCGTTTCTACGATCCGACGTCCGGATCCGTGCGTGTCGACGGCACCGATCTTCGCGATTACCGACTGTCGGACTATCGCCGACGACTCGGTGTCGTGCCGCAGGAGGCCCACTTGTTCACCGGCGATATCGCCTCCAACATCGCCTTCGGAAAACCCGATGCGTCGCGCTCCGAGATCGAGGCTGCAGCGCGCGCAGTCGGCGCATTGGAGACCATCGCTGCACTTCGGGGCGGTATGCGGCAACCGGTGGGTGAACGCGGGCAGGGTCTGTCCGCAGGTCAGCGACAGCTGATCGCGCTGGCGAGGGCCGAACTCGTCGACCCCGATCTATTGCTGCTCGACGAGGCAACCGCCACACTCGACCCCGCGACCGAACGCAAGGTACTCGCAGCGAGCGAGAGACTGCTGCGCACACGCACCGCCGTGGTCGTTGCACACCGGTTGGCAACCGCGGCCAACGCCGACATGATCGTCGTCGTCGATCACGGACGTATCGTCGAAACCGGAACTCACGACGAATTGAGGGTCCGCGGCGGCTACTACGCCCGGCTGTGGGATGCGGCCGAAACGCGCGGCGGGAATAATTCGATAGTCCAAGGAGTAGTCAGCAATGAGGCCGATAGTTACTCGTGAGTACATACCACAGTCACGTCCCGGACGATCGCACTCCCTGCCTGAGGTCTAGCCTGGGTGTGTACGCGCGTTTGATCGGGAACGAAGAGAAGAATCGAGGCGAACTACTGCCGTGAGCAGCAGCTCCACTACCCAATTCGGACAAAATCAATGGCTGGTCGACGAGATGTACCAGCGTTTCAAGGTCGACCCGTCATCGGTCGATGCCAGCTGGCACGAATTCCTCACCGACTACAACCCGGACGCGCCGGCGGGTGACGAGACCGCGTCCGTTCCGAACGGCAGTACGCCTCCTTCCAACGGGAATTCCGCGCCGAAGGCCGCTGCGCCGAAAGCTGCAGCTCCGAAGGCCGCTGCGCCGAAAGCTGCAGCTCCGAAGGCCGCTGAGCCCAAGGCTTCAGCTCCTAAGGCTGCCGAGTCGAAGGTCTCTGCACCGAAGCCCGCCGAGACCAAGCCAGCTGAGAAGCCGGCGCCTACGTCCAAGCCTGCGACATCGAAGGCCGCGGGTGCCAATCCGTCCGCAACGGCCGCGAAGCCCGCTGTCGCCGCGTCCGCTGCGGAGGAATCCACCAAGGTTCTGCGTGGCGCCGCTGCTGCCGTCGCGAAGAACATGTCGGCGTCGCTGCAGATTCCGACCGCAACGAGTGTTCGCGCGATCCCGGCCAAGCTCATGGTCGACAACCGGCTCGTGATCAACAACCATCTCGCTCGTACGCGTGGTGGCAAGATCTCGTTTACTCACTTGCTCGGTTATGCCATCGTGCAGGCCGTCAAGGCGTTCCCCAACATGAACCGCCACTTCGCCGAGATCGACGGCAAGCCGAACGCAGTTACACCGGCCGCCACGAACCTCGGCCTGGCCATCGACTTGAAGGGCAAGGACGGAAGCCGCAACCTCGTCGTCGCCGCGATCAAGAACACGCAGGACTACTCGTTCACGCAGTTCTACAACGCATACGAGGACATCGTTCGCCGCGCACGCGACGGCAAGCTGACCGGCGAGGATTTCCAGGGCGTCACGCTGTCACTGACCAACCCGGGCGGAATCGGCACGGTGCACTCGGTGCCCCGTCTGATGAACGGTCAGGGCGCCATCATCGGTGCAGGCGCCATGGAGTACCCGGCCGAGTTCCAGGGCGCGAGCGACGAGCGGCTCGCTGAACTGGGCGTCGGCAAACTCATGACGCTGACCTCGACGTACGACCACCGCATCATCCAGGGTGCCGAGTCGGGCGACTTCCTTCGCACGATCCACAACCTGCTGATCAGCGACGAGTTCTACGACGAGATCTTCCATTCGCTGAAGATTCCGTACGAGCCGATCAGATGGCGCAAGGATCTTCCCGAAGGCATCGTCGACAAGAACACCCGCGTCCTCGAACTCATCGCCGCGTACCGCAACCGCGGCCACCTGATGGCCGACACGGATCCGTTGCAGTTCACCAAGGACAAGTTCCGGATGCATCCGGACCTCGACGTGATCAGCCACGACCTGACGTTGTGGGATCTCGACCGCGAATTCAAGGTCGGCGGATTCCACGGCAAGGACAAGATGCGTCTGCGGGACGTGCTCAGCGTTCTCCGTGACTCGTACTGCCGCCACGTCGGCGTCGAGTACACCCACATTCTCGAGACCGATCAGGTCGCGTGGCTGCAGGAACGCGTCGAAGCCACTCACGTCAAACCGACTGTGGCACAGCAGAAGTACATCCTCAGCAAGCTCAATGCCGCTGAGGCGTTCGAGACGTTCTTGCAGACGAAGTACGTCGGCCAGAAGCGCTTCTCGCTCGAAGGCGCCGAGTCCGTCATCCCGATGATGGATGCCGTCATCGACCAGAGTGCCGAGCATGCGCTCGACGAGGTCGTCATCGGCATGCCGCACCGTGGTCGCCTGAACGTTCTGGCGAACATCGTCGGCAAGCCCTACTCGAAGATCTTCACCGAGTTCGAGGGCAACATGAACCCGGCTGCCGCACACGGCTCCGGCGACGTGAAGTACCACCTCGGGGCCGAAGGCACCTACATCCAGATGTTCGGCGAGAACGACATCGCAGTCTCGTTGACCGCGAACCCGTCGCATCTGGAAGCCGTCGATCCGGTCCTGGAGGGACTCGTTCGCGCGAAGCAGGATCTGCTCGACAAGGGTGCAGGCGAGGGCGGATTCTCCGTTCTGCCCCTGATGCTCCACGGTGACGCGGCATTCGCGGGCCAGGGCGTCGTCGCGGAAACGTTGAACCTCGCGCTGCTGCGCGGCTACCGCACTGGCGGCACCGTGCACATCGTGGTCAACAACCAGGTCGGTTTCACCACCGCGCCGGAGCATTCGCGCTCCTCGGAGTACTGCACCGACGTCGCCAAGATGATCGGCGCGCCGATCTTCCACGTCAACGGTGACGACCCGGAAGCATGCGTTCGCGTCGCTCAGCTCGCCGTCGACTTCCGTGAGAAGTTCAACAAGGACGTCGTCATCGACATGATCTGCTACCGCAGGCGTGGACACAACGAGGGCGACGACCCCTCGATGACGCAGCCGGCGATGTACGACGTCATCGACACCAAGCGCAGCGTCCGCAAGAGCTACACCGAGTCCCTCATCGGCCGCGGCGACATCTCCCTCAAAGAGGCAGAGGACGCTCTTCGCGACTACCAGGGACAGCTCGAACGGGTCTTCAACGAGGTGCGCGAGCTCGAGAAGTACACCCCGGAGCCCAGCGAGTCGGTCGAACTCGACCAGCAGCTGCCCGCCAAGCTCACCACGGCGGTCGACAAGTCGGTTCTACACCGCATCGGCGACGCCTTCCTCGAGGTTCCCGACGGCTTCAACGTGCACCCGCGCGTCAAGCCCGTTCTGGAAAAGCGTCGGGAAATGGCGTACGAGGGCAAGGTCGACTGGGCCTTCGGCGAGCTGCTCGCGCTCGGTTCCCTCGTGGACGAGGGACGCAATATCCGTTTCTCAGGGCAGGACACCCGCCGCGGCACGTTCACCCAGCGTCACTCGGTCATCATCGACCGCAAGACGGGCGCCGAGTACACGCCGTTGCACAACCTCGGCAGCAAGAACCCCGGCAAGTTCATGGTCTACGACTCCGCTTTGAGCGAGTTCGCGGCCGTCGGGTTCGAGTACGGCTACTCCGTGGGCAACCCGGACGCACTCGTGCTGTGGGAGGCGCAGTTCGGTGACTTCGTCAACGGTGCGCAGTCCATCATCGACGAGTTCATCTCGTCCGGTGAAGCGAAGTGGGGTCAGCTCTCCGATGTCGTGCTGCTGCTGCCACACGGCCACGAGGGCCAGGGACCGGATCACACGTCCGGGCGTATCGAGCGCTTCCTGACGCTGTGCGCCGAGGGTTCCATGACGGTTGCCCTTCCGTCGACTCCGGCGAACTACTTCCACCTGCTGCGTCGTCACGCACGCGATGGCATCCGCCGGCCGCTCATCGTCTTCACACCGAAGTCGATGCTGCGGAACAAGGCTGCGGTGTCCAACATCGAGGACTTCACCGATGGCAAGTTCCACTCGGTGTTCGACGAGCCGACCTACGACACCGGCACCGGTGACCGCAGCAAGGTCAAGCGTGTCCTGATGGTGAGCGGCAAGCTCTACTACGAGCTTCTTGCCCGCAAGCAGAAGGACAACCGCGAAGATGTTGCCATCGTGCGCATCGAGCAGCTGTACCCGATTCCGACCCGTCGGATCACCGAGGCGATCAACAGCTACCCGAACGCCACCGAGTTTCGCTGGGTCCAGGAGGAGCCGGCAAACCAGGGTGCGTGGCCGTTGTTCGGGCTGGCATTCCCGGAGCTCATGCCCGACGTCCTGAGCGGAATCAAGCGAGTCTCGCGTCGTGCGATGTCCGCTCCGTCCTCGGGCTCGAGCAAGGTCCACGCCGTCGAGCAGCTCGAAATCATCGACGAGGCGTTCTCCGGCGTCGGCGAGTAGTTACACCCGCCAATCTCTGCAGCGAACGGCGCATTCAGTCACCTCACGGGGTGATCGAATGCGCCGTTCGCTGTTTTTTGTGTGGCCCACCATCGCTTGAATGGTCCACCCATACGATCAGATAGCTAGCCGGTGACATTCAAGCGGACCGGGCGACCAGCGGACCGGGCGACCAGCGGACCGGGGCGGCCGACCTCAGTCCGCCGCTGCACCTGTCCCGAGGAGCCCCGCGATCATGCTCGGCGCGAGGGCCAGGGCGGGGAGGGCTCCGACGTTGAGTTCGATGAGATCGTCCCTGCTGATCTGAGGGTTGCGCAGCCACGAGATGGTGGCCTCCTCGACGAATGCGATCCAGCCTCGTACTGCTAGTTCCGTGGTTGGGTTGGCCTCGACGTTCAGCGTGTACAGGTTCGCGACGGTTCGGTCGGCCATGGTCGTGCGGGTCTGTTCGAATACCTGGCGCATGTCGGGGTCTCCCGTCGCCGATCCACGGAGCAGTGAGATGAACGTTTCACGATTTTCGGTGACGTAGTCGACGTAGTTCGCAATCGAATCCCGCAGAGTTTCGTAGGGTTCGAGGGTCATATCCGGTGCTGTGCGCTCGAGCATCGTCTTGCTTGCTTCGCGGACGATCGCGAGGTGAAAGTCCTGCTTCGACGAGAAGTAGTGGAACAGCAACCCACGCGAGACTCCGGCCTGATCGGCGATGTCTTCGACGGATACTTGCTCCAGTGGGCGGTCCGCCAGCATTTCCGTGCCGAGTTCGATCAGCTGGGCACGCCGCTCTTCCGGGCTCATCCGCGTTCGCTTGGCAGCTGGGTTGTTCACGATCGCCATGCAACCAGCTTACTGAATGTTAGTCAATAACTATTGACTCACACTCAGTAAGCTCCTATTCTCGTTTGCATGAGTCTTTCCGTAACAGATACTTCGGAGCGCGTGACGGCCCCGCGCCAGGTCGACACAATCATCATCGGCAGCGGTTTCGCCGGCCTCGGGGCAGCGATCAAGCTGACCCAGAAAGGCAAGAACAACTTCCTCGTACTCGAACGAGGCAGCGATGTCGGCGGAACGTGGCGCGACAACACGTACCCGGGCGCAGCGTGCGACGTGCCGTCTCACCTGTACTCGTATTCGTTCGCGCTCAACCCGGACTGGACTCGGTCGTTCTCGACTCAGCCGGAGATCCAGAAGTACATCTCCTCTGTTGCACGCAAGTACAACGTCCTGGGCAAGCACGTCTTCAACTCCGACGTCACGTCAGTGATCTGGGACGAGAACACGCACCGCTGGAACATCGTCGCGAGCACCGGCGAGTACACGGCCAAGGTCGTCGTCACCGCCGTCGGCGCTCTGTGCGAGCCGAACCTCCCCCCTATCAAGGGCATCGAAGGATTCGAAGGCGACGTCTTCCACTCTGCACAGTGGAACCACGATGTCTCACTTGCAGGCAAGCGTGTCGCGATCATCGGCACGGGTGCGTCGGCGATCCAGATCGTGCCCGCCATCGCGGACAAGGTGGAGCGTCTCGACGTGTACCAGCGCACCGCACCGTGGATCCTCCCCCGCTTCGATCGCGAATACACCGGCATCGAGAAGTTCGCCTTCAAGCGCATTCCCGGTTTCCAGCGACTGTCCCGCACCGCAATCTATGCGGCTCGCGAAACTCAGGTCGTCGGCCTGGCGAAGAAGCCCGCCCTGATGCGGATCTTCGAGGTCATCGCCAAGCAGCAGATCAGCAAGGGCATCAAGGACAAGTCGCTGCGCAAGAAGGTCACGCCGAACTTCCGCATCGGTTGCAAGCGCATGCTGATCTCGAATGCGTACTACCCCGCACTCGATCGATCCAACGTCGACCTCGTCACCGACGGCATCGCCGAGGTCAAGGCGAACTCCATCGTCTCCGCCGATGGCACCGAACGACAGATCGACGCACTCATCGTCGCCACCGGTTTCCACGTCACGGATTCGCCCGCTTACCAGGGCATTTACGGCAAGGGCGGAAAGACGCTCGCGCAGACCTTCGAAGAAGAAGGACAGCAGGGATACAAGGGCGCCGCAGTCGCGGGCTTCCCGAACATGTTCTTCCTCGTCGGGCCGAACACCGGACTCGGGCACACCTCGATGGTGTTCATGATCGAGTCGCAGCTCAACTACGTCATCGACGCCCTCGACACGATCGAGAAGCACGACATCGGCGTCATCGAGGTCCGCAAGGACGTTCAGGACGACTACAACGCCGACCTGCAGGATCGCATGGCGGACAGCGTCTGGATGAACGGCGGCTGCGCCAGCTGGTACCTCGACAAGCACGGAAACAACACCACCCTGTGGCCGGACTTCACGTTCCGATTCCGCAGCATCACCAGAAAGTTCGACCTCGCGGCGTACCGTAGCGTCGCAGCATCCGATCTACCCATCGCAGGCAGCGAAGTTGCTGCCCTTTCCGACAGCAAGGTCGTCGCCAAATGAACGCTTTCGCAGGCAAGGTTGCCGTAGTCACCGGCGCGGGCTCCGGTATCGGACGCGCCCTCGCGCTCAATCTCGCCGAACGCGGTGCCAAGCTGGCGCTGTCGGACGTCGACATGAACGGTCTGGAAGAAACTGTCCGCCAGGTCGAAGCACTCGGCGGTGAGGTTGCCTCACAGTTCCTCGACGTGTCGCAGCGCGAGACTGTCCTCGACTACGCGGACACGGTGAAGGCGCGGTTCGGCAAGATCAATCAGATCTACAACAATGCGGGCATCGCGTACCACGGCGACGTCGAGGCGTCCTCGTTCAAGGACATCGAGCGGATCGTCGACGTCGACTTCTGGGGAGTCGTCAACGGCACCAAGGCTTTCCTTCCGCACCTGCAGGAATCCGGCGACGGACACATCGTCAACATCTCCAGTCTCTTCGGACTGCTGGCGATGCCGTCGCAGGCTGCCTACAACGCTGCCAAGTTCGCCGTCCGCGGCTTCAGCGAGGCACTTCGGATGGAGCTGCTGATCTCGAAGGCCCCGGTCAAGATGACCGTCGTGCACCCCGGCGGCATCAAGACCGCCATTGCACGCAACGCCACCGTCGCCGAGAACTACGACCAGCAGTCGGTTGCCAAATTCTTCGACGCGAAGCTCGCCAAGACGACCCCTGATCAGGCTGCCAAGACAATCCTCAAGGGCGTCGAGAAGGGCAAGGGCCGCGTGCTCATCGGCTCCGACGCAATCGCACTCGACCTGTTTCAGCGCATCACCGGATCGAAGTACCAGCGCGTGATCGCAGTCGTCGCGAACCGCGTCATGCCGCGAAAGAAGTAGCGATGAAATCCTTCTACCTGCCACTTCCACTGGTCAGAACGGCTCTGAAGCCTTTCTACCGGTTCGCGCTCGATGCTCGGCTCCCCATCGGGGTTCAGCGCAAGATCCTCGACCTCGGCGCTCCGATCCAGACAATGCCGGACGGCGCGGTGGTTCAGTCGTTGACGTTGGCCGGACGTAGAGCGGAACGGGTCACCGTCGGTGCTACCGAACGAGACACCGCGGTGCTGTATCTGCACGGCGGTGCGTACACCATCGGATCGATGGCTACCCATCGCTCGCTGGCAGCGCATCTCGCCCGCGAATCTGCAAGCGCTGTATATGTTCTCGACTATCGACTGGCCCCCGAGAACCCGTACCCGGCCGGTTTGAACGACGCCGTCGCTGCCTACCGCGAACTGCTGAAGTTGCACGGCTACACCGCGGATCGTGTTGCAATCGCCGGTGATTCGGCGGGCGGAGGGCTCACGGTCGCAACCGCACGCCATCTCGTCGACGACGGCGTGAATCCTGCTGCACTCGGCTTGATCTCACCATGGGTGGATCCGGCCGCTCGGGACGCGATGTTCGATCGGGATCTCGTCGTCAACACTGCCTGGTCGTTCGCGGCGGCCGTTGCGTACCTCGGCGACGGCGATCCGCTGGACCAGGGGTACGCCCCGCTGCAGGGCGATCTCACCGGCTTGCCGCCGATCGTCATGCATGTCGGGACGTCCGAGGTTCTCTACCCGCAGATCGTGGCTTTTCACGACAAGCTGCTGCTGTCGAGCGTCGAGGTCGAGTACGTCGAATACGAAAAGCTCTGGCACGTAGCGCATCTGCAGGCTTCGATCCTGCGTGAAGCCGCCCAGGCCGTGCACCACATGGGGGCATTCCTCGGGGCGCGGGTCCGGACGTCAGAGGTTGTGCTCGCCGAGCCATCGAGCAGCGACATCGCCTGAGTTCTCACCACTGCGGACCTCGCCGATCATCTCGGCGAGGTCCGCAGTGGTCAGCTCACCTGCAACGACACTGAGCGTCGCGAACGCAGCATCGTCGAGCGCACCGTCGCGCATGAGCGGGACGACATTCTGCGCGGCAAATGCCGACTCGTCGTCGTCCAGGGTCGACAGGCCGGCTGCGAGTGGCCCGAACGACGCCGTCCTCAGCGCCAACGCATCGATTTCACCGGAGTCCAGACCGCTGACCGCCGATTCCGAGTCCGGGTAGACCATGAACTCCGTGAACGAACATCCGTACACGGGTCCCAGCCGCATTCCGATATCCAACGGCTCGGTGCCGGCCGACGCGTCGTTCGAGTTCTCGACGATTCCGACGACAGCATCGCTACAACTCGGCGCGAAGTCCGACAGTGACGACGCCTCCGCGAACGGTCCGCTGGGCGACACGGCGATGGCGATCCGGTCTTCGGCGAGTGCGTAGTCCCCCACCGACAGTCCCTCGGGCAGCGACCTGTTCAGGTCGACGAAGACGTCCTCGGCTTCGGTAGCACCGGACAGAGAGTCGAACGTGTGCAGAAGCTCCCCGGTGAAGTCCGGCACGAGCGATACCTCTCCGCCGTCGAGTGCGGCAAGGTAATCGCTGCGTTCGCCCAGATCTTCCTTCACTGCGACCGTGACTCCAGCAGAGCGAACCGCACCTGCGTAGATGTGCGCCAGCACTACCCCGGTGACGTTCTCGCCCGCCCCGACGACGACCGTCGCGCGCTCCTGGGTGTCCGCGGCACACCCGGCCAACGTCAGAGCAACGATCGCCGCTGTGAGCACTCTCGGCGCCGACCCGATCACAGAAACTCCATTCCACCTGCTCACGCAGCAGGTTTACCGATTGCGATCGCCGGGAACAGAAGCGAACGAGATAGTCATCGCACCAACCCTATGACTATGCTCGTAGACCCGGTTCGACCACACCCCAGCGAGCCCCGCCGGAAGGGATTCACTTGAACATCACCAGAACTGTGCGAGCCGTCGCTGCACTTTCCGTCACTGCAGTAGTCCTGACCGCGTGCGGCGGCAACAGTGATCCTCTGTCTTCCGGCGGCGGCGAGACCGACAGCGATCCCAATTCGATCGTGATCGGTTCGGCCAACTTCCCCGAATCCGAGACCGTGGCGAACATCTACGCCGAAGCCCTGCGCGCCAACGGCTTCGAGGTGAGCACCAAGCTCAACATCGGCAGCCGTGAAGCCTACATCCCGGCAGTGCGCGACGGATCGATCGACCTGATCCCCGACTACACCGGCAACCTCCTGCAGTACTTGGACGAGTCCGCGACCGCGACCTCCTCCGAGGACGTCCTCGCGGCACTGCCCGACGCACTCGGCTCGGATCTGACTGTCACGGCGCAAGCCCCCGGCGAGGACAAGGATGCCGTCGTCGTGACCAGGGCTACGGCAACCGACCGCAACCTGACCACTATCGGCGACCTCGCTCCCTTCTCCGCGGACGTCACCTTCGCGGGCACGCCGGAGTTCCAGGAGCGCGTCGGCGGACTCCCCGGATTGAAGGCCAAGTACGGCTTGGACATCGCCCCCGGAAACTACGTTCCGATCTCCGACGGTGGCGGGCCTGCCACTGTCGAGGCGCTGGTGTCCGGACAGGTTGTCGCCGCCGACATCTTCACCACTGCACCATCGATTGCAGCGAACGACCTCGTGGTGCTCGAAGATCCGGAGAACAACTTCGCCGCCCAGAACATCATCCCGGTGCTCAACACGTCCAAGCAGTCGGACAAGCTCACACAGGTTCTCGATGCGGTCTCCGCTCAGATCACCACCGAGGAATTGATCGCTCTCAACACTTCCGTGTCCGGTGACGCGAAGGTCGAACCAGCCGCAGCCGCCAAGGCCTGGGTGGCGGACAAGGGATTGGACCAACCGGTCAGCTGATGATCACATTCGACGGAGTCGGCAAGACCTATCCGGACGGCACCACCGCGGTCGACAGTCTGGACCTGGTGATCGAGCCCGAATCGTTCACCGTGTTCGTCGGGCCCTCCGGATGCGGCAAGACCACCTCGATGCGCATGATCAATCGGATGATCACCCCCACCTCGGGAGTGATCACCGTCGACGGCCGCAACATCGCCGAGACCGACGCCGTGAAGCTGCGGCGCGGAATCGGCTACGTCATTCAAAGTGCGGGGCTGTTGCCTCACCGCACCGTCGTGGACAACGTCGCGACGGTGCCGGTGCTGCGTGGCGAATCCAGGCGCGCCGCACGCAAAGCCGCGCTCGGCGTACTCGAAAGAGTCGGACTCGATCCGGCATTCGCATCGCGGTATCCGGCGCAGCTGTCGGGCGGCCAACAGCAGCGGGTCGGGGTTGCGCGCGCTCTCGCTGCCGATCCGCCGATCTTGTTGATGGACGAGCCGTTCAGCGCAGTCGATCCGGTGGTTCGTGAGGACCTGCAGACCGAGATGCTTCGTCTGCAAGCAGATTTGAAGAAGACCATCGTATTCGTCACCCACGACATCGACGAAGCCGTCCGTCTCGGAGACAACATCGCCGTCTTCGGACCTCAGGGACGCCTACAGCAGTACGACAAGCCTGCAACGATACTCTCTGCTCCCGCAACATCTTTCGTGGCTTCGTTCGTCGGCCGTGACCGAGGCTATCGAGGGCTGTCGTTCCGCTCGGCCCACTCGGTCACGATGCATCCGATCGACACGGCAACGGAAAGCGACGTCCGCAGTCTTCGCCTGGAACAGAGACAATGGGTCCTCGTGGTCGATTCCGAGCGTCGTCCACTCGGCTGGATCGACGCCACCGGGGTCGAGAAGGTCCGAGACGGTCGCCCCCTCGACGACAGCACCGCAGCGGGTGGTTCGCTCTTCACTGAAGGTGGCGACCTACGCCAAGCACTCGACTCGGCCATCTCGTCTCCGTCGGGAATCGGTGTCGCGATCGATTCCACCGGAGCCGCCGTCGGAGGCGTCGACGCCGCAGAGATTCTCGAACACCTTGCCGTGCAACGTAGATCCGAGGACGAAGAGCGCAATCGGCATCACTTCAGCAACGAGGACACCCCACAGTGACGTGGCTCGTCGACAATTTCGACGTCGTCCTCGGGTACACCAAGACACACCTGTACCTTTCGCTCGTTCCGTTGCTCATCGGACTGATCATCGCGATTCCGGTGGGCACCGTCATCCGAAATGCGCACTGGGTCCGAAAAGTCACGATGACGGTGGCCAGCATCGCGTTCACGATCCCGTCGCTGGCTCTGTTCGTCACCATTCCTGCTGTTGTCGGCCTACCGGTGCTCGATCCGCTCAACGTCGTCATCGCGCTGGCGGTGTACTCGACTGCGCTGCTCATCAGGGCTGTCCCCGAGGCGTTGGACTCGGTACCGTTCGCGGTCGTCGATTCCGCCGAGGCCATGGGGTATTCGTCGTTGCGTCGAGCCGTGGCCGTCGAACTGCCACTGTCGCTTCCGGTTCTGATCGCGAACATCAGAGTAGTCGCGGTCACCAACATCTCTCTCGTGTCGGTGGGTTCGGTGATCGGCATCGGCGGTCTCGGCCAGTTGTTCACGCAGGGATATCAGCGTGACTACCCCGATCAGATCGTCGCGGGCATCATCTCCATCGTCTTTCTGGCCCTGGTGTTCGACGCGGGCCTGTATCTGCTCGGCCGAAAGCTGACACCGTGGACTCGCCTGGGGACGGTCTCGACGAAGAAGGCGCGGGCATGAATCTGTTCTCGGAGGCGTTCTCCTACATCGTCGACGGCGCAAACTGGGCCGGGCCCACGGGAATCGGCGCCCGAATCATCGAACACGTCTGGTACAGCCTGCTCGCCATCGTGCTGTCGGCCATCATCGCGATTCCGATCGGGTTGCTCATCGGTCACCTGCGCAAAGGTGAAGCGGTCATCGTCGGGCTCGTCAATGCACTTCGATCGCTACCGACTCTCGGCATCCTGGTGTTTCTGGTGCTCGTCATCGGTCTCGGTCTCGTGCCCCCGATCATCGCATTGGTGCTCCTCGGCATTCCGCCTCTGCTCGCCGGGACTTACTCCGGCATCGCACACGTCGACGACAACGTGGTCGATGCCGCCAGGGCGATGGGAATGACCGAATTGCAAGTGCTCTTTCGCGTCGAGATTCCGAATGCGTTGCCACTGATAATCGGCGGATTGCGAAACACCACTCTGCAGATCATCGCCACTGCTACCGTCGCGGCGTACGTCAACCTCGGTGGCCTCGGTCGCTACATCTTCGACGGTCTCGCGCTGTACGACTACGGACGTGTGCTGGTCGGAGCGATCCTCGTTGCGCTGCTGACCCTGATCATCGACGGCCTACTCGCCCTTGCGGTCTGGGCCTCGGTCCCCGGCACTGGTCGGCTCAGGGCAAAGATCAAGGTGTAGTCGCTCCCGGACTGGAAACCCGAAACGCCCCGAACCACAGCCCGTTGAGGCTCAGGTTCGGGGCGGTTCTTTCCCTGTGTCCTACGCGACGCCCTCGGCTCGCGCTGCTGCCGCAACTGCGTCCGCAACGGCTGGGGCGACACGAGGATCGAGCGGGCTCGGCACAATTTTGTCCGCAGCCAGCTCATCGCCGAGAACCGAGAGGATCGCCTCGGCAGCGGCGAGTTTCATGCCTTCGGTGATGCGACGTGCGCCGGCGTCGAGTGCGCCTTTGAACACGCCGGGGAAGGCGAGAACATTGTTGATCTGATTGGGGAAGTCGCTTCGCCCGGTCGCCACGATCGATGCGTACTTGGCGGCCGCTTCCGGATGGATCTCGGGATCGGGATTCGAGAGCGCGAACACGATGGACTCGGGGGCCATCGACGCGATGTAGCTTTCGTCGATCTTGCCCGCTGACACGCCGAGGAACACGTCGGCCCCTGCAAGCGCGTCTACGGCACCGCCGGACAGTCCGCGAGGGTTGGTACGCGCAGCAAGTTCGATTTTGACGGAGTTGAGATCACCACGATCGGCGGAGACGATCCCCTTGGAATCGAGCACGACCACGTCCGGAATTCCGGCGGCGAGAAGAATGTTCGCGCACGCGACGCCTGCAGCTCCGGCACCGGAGATGACGACCTTCAGACCCGAGGTGCTCCGGCCTTGGAATTTCGCGGCGCCGTTGAGTGCGGCGAGTACGACGATGGCCGTCCCGTGCTGGTCGTCGTGCATGACCGGGCAGTCGAGTGCCTCGATGACGCGTCGTTCGATCTCGAAGCAACGCGGAGCCGAGATGTCCTCGAGGTTGACGGCTCCGAAGCTGTACCGCAGTCGCACGATCGTGTCCACGATCTCGTCGACATCATGTGTGTCCAGCACGATGGGAATCGAGTTGAGACCCGCGAAATTCTTGAAGAGTGCAGCTTTTCCTTCCATGACAGGAAGGGATGCGCGCGGGCCGATATCCCCGAGTCCGAGCACCGCCGAGCCGTCCGTGATGACTGCGACGAGCCGGTCGGTCCACGTGTACTGCTTGACGAGCGAAGCGTCCTGCGCGATAGCTCGGCTCACCTGTGCAACACCCGGCGTGTAGGCAATCGACAGATCACGCTGAGTTTCGAGTGGTGCTGTCAGCTCGACGGACAGCTTGCCACCGACGTGTCCGAGGAAGATCTCCTCGTCGGTGATGGCGGCCAGATCGGCGGTGTTATTTGTCGGTTCGGTCACGATTGTCACGTTATAGCCCCCAGGAAACATTCCGATGAAGCACCGGCAGGTAATTCGAAGAAGATGTCTCCGGAGCGCGCCCTTAGTGGCTGCGTCTGCCGTGAAACCACATGATCACGTGAGGCGGGTGAGCCGTCACATTCGAGCCTGGCGCTGTGGCGTCCGAGGCTGCACTGGTTGCTAAGTGTGCCACCGGAACAGCGAAACGCGCAAACCTCAACCCCACCATTGCGTCCACAACAGAACGCCGGCGACGACGACGACCGACAACGAGGCCAGCACCGACACTGCTCGACGCCGGTGGTCGGCGAAATGCTGGATCACGATCGCCACGATCGCAGCACCGAGGTGCGCGGCAACGGACACCGTCCCGGGTCCGGGGAAGCCGCGCTGGCTTCCGAGATACTGCGCCCCTGCAACGACGACAGCGAGTACGACGAGACCTGCGGTGACGGCCCCACTCAAACCCCGTAGCAAACCGTCAGCCTCCTGTGATGAATCCGCGGACGGAGTCCGCAATGAGCTGGACCGCAATCGCGGCCAGCAGTAGACCTGCGATCCGGGCAAGCAGCGTGATACCGCCTTCACCCAGGATGCGTATCAACACTGTCGAGAACCTGAGAACGAGAAAGAACACCAGGTGGATCGTCACGATCGCGAGTGCGACAGAGACGAGAGAACCCACGTTGCCGTCGGCCTGGCTCACGTAGACGATGACGGCAGCGATAGCGCCGGGGCCTGCCATCAGCGGCGTGCCGAGTGGAACGAGAGCGACGTTGACGTCTTCCGCCTCGGACCCACCACCGGCTCCGCGTCCCGTCAGCAACGACAGCGCGATGATGAGCAGCAGCAGTCCGCCCGCACCCTGCAGGGCGGGGATGCCGATGTGCAGGTAGTTCAGGATCGCCTGACCGCCGATCGCGAACACCGAGATGACCGTCAGGGATACCGCTGGCGCCTGCCAGGCGGCCCGGTTCCGCTCTTCCTTGCTCTTGCGTCCGACGAGCGAGAGGAACACCGGAATCGCGCC
Source organism: Rhodococcus sp. FG69 (assembly GCF_057808915.1). Taxonomy (NCBI): domain Bacteria; kingdom Bacillati; phylum Actinomycetota; class Actinomycetes; order Mycobacteriales; family Nocardiaceae; genus Rhodococcus; species Rhodococcus sp. FG69. Next base: position 25,920 of record NZ_JBMDIX010000034.1, read on the forward strand.
CGGCGGATCCATGATCACGAACAGCGTGATCAGGACGGTCAGGTACAGCGTCGTGTCGAAGCTCACGACAGGCTCGAAACAGCAGCCGGTACACCCGTCGCCGCGGCCAAGATCCGCTCGTACTGCTCGACGGCGGTGGTGTGCTCACCGAGCCGCAAGTTCTTGTTCCCGCCGTGGTAGTCCGAGGATCCGGTGGCGATCAGATCGAGTTCGTCGGCGAGCTCGCGCATGAATCGAGTGTCCGCAGGGTTGTGGTCGGCATGGTCGACTTCGACGCCGTTCAGACCGTGTCCGACGAGTTCGCGGATGTGCTGCGGGTCCAGCAGCCTGCCTCGGGTGCGAGCGCGAGCATGGGCGACGACGCTCACTCCACCGGCAGTGCGGATCATCTCGATCGCACGGTCGAGCGGGGTGTCCACCTTCGCCACGTAGTACGGGCTTTCCGTCGCCAGGTAACCATCGAACGCCTCCTGCACGCTGCCGACGGCACCGATCTCGACCAGCGCACGAGCGAGGTGCGGGCGTCCCGCGGACTCCCCCGTCGCGGCCAGGATCTCGTCGGGAACGATTTCCGGATGGTCGACCGCGAGCAACTCCGCCATCGATCGAATCCTTTCTGTCCGCTCGTCGCGCAGCCGCTCGAGTTCGACCGCGAACACCTCGTCCGTCGGGTCGAAGAGATACGCGAGCAGATGTACCGGCACCGGGTCACCGTCCACGCCGCGGCCTACGCACGACATCTCCATCCCTCGCACGACGGTGAGCCCTGCGGGAGCTGCTCGAACCGCGTCGTCCCATCCGGCTGTGGTGTCGTGATCGGTGATCGCCACGACGTCCAAGCCTGCTCGGTGAGCGGCACGCACCAACTCTGCCGGGCTGTCCGTGCCGTCGGAGACCGAGGAGTGGGTGTGGAGGTCGATGAGCACGAGAGCCAGTGTCTCAGGCTCACCGATGCGTTCGTATCGCAGGCGTACGATTCGCGCCATGCCGTCTCTGCCACCGAGGCCGTCGCTTCCGTCACTGCACTCTCTGCGACCGTCGAACCGCGGACACGCCGTCGGTCCGAAGGTCCCCGTCCCCACCGCTCGCGCCATCGTCGACTGTGCCGTCTACGTCGACGGGGTGAGACTGCCGGGCAAGTACACGCATTCGGCCGCGATCAGCGAGGTACGTAAGCGCGGCGAAGGATTCGTCTGGCTCGGACTGCATGCCCCGGACGAAGGTCAGATGAACGGGGTCGCCGAGTGCTACGGCCTGCACGAGCTGATGGTCGAGGACGCGGTGCACGCTCATCAGCGCCCGAAACTCGAACGGTACGACGATGTCGCATTCCTCGTCCTGAGGACCGTCAGTTACGTCGAGCACGAATCGGTGACAACGGCCAACGAAATCGTCGAGAGCGGCGAGATCATGGTGTTCCTCGCCCGCGACTTCGTCATCACCGTCCGACACGGCGAACACTCCGGCCTGGCGGGCGTGCGCCACCGTTTGGAGGCGAACACCGAACGCCTCGCCCTTGGTCCATCGGCGGTTCTGCATGCCGTCGCCGACCACGTCGTCGACGAATACCTGGCGGTGACGGGTTCGATCGAACGAGACGTCGACGTCATGGAGGAGGAGGTGTTCTCCCCCAACCACCACGTGCCGATCGAGAACATCTACCTGCTCAAGCGCGAAGTCGTCGAGCTTCGACGGTCGGTCACCCCGCTGTCGACGCCGCTGAACCAGTTGGTGCAGGGCGCCGACACCCCGATCCCCAAGGCCGTGCGGCGCTACCTACGGGACGTGCAGGACCATCACACGACGGTCGCCGAACGGGTTGCGGAGTTCGACGAAGTACTCAGCTCGCTCGTCGACGCAGCTCTGGCGCGCGTGACGATGCAGCAGAACATGGACATGAGGAAGATCTCGGCGTGGGTTGCGATCGCGGCAGTGCCGACGATGGTCGCGGGTATCTACGGAATGAACTTCGACAACATCCCCGAGCTGCACTGGCAGTACGGCTATTACATCGTGGTCGGGATCGTGGCTTCGGTGTGCATCGGCTTGTTCGCCACGTTCCGGCGCAACAACTGGCTCTAGAGGTTGACCGCGGACCTGCTCGGGTCCCTGACATCGATGCCGGCTTCGTTCCATGCGTCGCGGAGCGCGTCGGCACCGCGTAACCGTACCCAGGCCGCTTCGGTGCCCGTGATCGGCACGACCTGCAAGAACTTGACCGGGTCGGCCGGCTCGGGCAGCTGTAGATCAGGAATGTCACTGTCGCCGAGCAGCACAGCCGTGAACGGCGACCCCACCCACAGCGGCTCACCCAGATCGAGCAACGCATCAGTCACCAGAACGACACCTTCGACCGCAGGTGATGCAGCCAATACGGCCAATTTCGTGTGCACACCCGACGCGACTCCGGCGCCACCGCGCAGTGTCAGAATCAGCTCCGCGCGCGGTCCCCGGGACTGATCGGCCACCATCTCGTTGGGATCCGCCATCGGATGACGAGAACAGCCGAGTGTGACGTATCGGACCAGATCTTCCTCGCCCGCCGCGAATCGAAGCACGTCGAGCGGCTCGAGCCCGAGGAAAGTCACCGACGCCGACGAAGGGTTCTCGTCCCCGATCTCGGCGATCAGATGCGCCCGGACCCGAGCAATTACACTGCCGATGACACTGTCGCTCACGAAGTCCATCCAACACCACCGCCGCCCGGTAGCGTCGTCCGAGTGGTCTCTGTCCTTGCTGTTGCCGACGAAACGATCGAAAGCCTGTGGAGTTCCCAGGTCCGGTCCTTGGACGTGGACCTGATCCTCGGCGCGGGGGATCTTCCGTTCGATTACATCGAGTATCTGACGGATGCCCTGAACGCACCGTGCGTGTTCGTTCCTGGCAATCACGACGCGGACCTGACGGGCTATTCCGCCGGCCGTGCAGGATGGATGCGAGCCGGTCTACCGAGCACATGGCCCGGCCCGGTCGGTGCCGTCAACGCCGACCGCAAGATCGTGACCGCGGCCGGACTCAGGATCGCGGGTCTCGGCGGATCGATCCGGTACAACGATGGACCGAATCAGTGGACGCAACGGCAACAACGCCGACGCGCCCGCACGCTGACTCGAACCAAGAACTGGGCCGAGAAGGTTCGTGGCGACCGACGAGGCGTCGACGTGCTGTTGACGCACAGCCCTCCGTTCGGCGTCGGTGACGACACCGATCCGGCCCATATCGGGTTCGAGTGCCTCGACGACGTGGTCCGATCATTGAGCCCTCAGGTTCTCCTGCACGGTCACATCCATCCGCACGGCCGGACGCCGGAGGACTTCGAGTTGTACGGTTCGGCCATCATCAACACCGTCGGCTACACACTTCTCCAGATCGAACCCGGCGGAGGCGACCGGGACGTCACTGCTCCCACCATCCTGAGGCGACGCCATGGCACGTGACACCGGCTTTCCCGTAGCCGATGCGGAGAACGACTTCACCCGTCAGCGCCGGCGCGCAGACATCGCACGTCTCGTGGGCTGGCTCCGTCGCCAACCGGACGACGTCAACACGATCCTGCCCTTCGACGAGGTCGTGGCAGCCCTCGGCAAAGTCGGCGAGCGGCAGTTGGGAATTCAGGTGATCCGGGTCGAATCGATCGTCGGAAGCGTGGACCGCACAAGGGATTTCGACAGGTACTTCCGGCCCACATCGGCTCGTATCCGCGAACGGTGGCAGCGATTGGCAGCTGCACAGAGGCGAGGCGAGGCGATGCCGCCGATCCAGGTCTATCGCATCGGGTCGATGCATTTCGTGCTCGACGGCCACCACCGAGTGTCGATTGCTTTCGCGATGCATCGCGCGACGATCGACGCACTCGTCACCGAGATCATCACCCGAATCTCCCCCGAAGGAATCACCCGCAGGGGCGATCTGCTGATCAAGGATCATCGGCGGATATTCCTGTCCCGAGTCCCCCTCGTCGGCAAGGCTCGGGAAGCGGTCACGGTGACGGATCCGTTCGAGTACGCCGAGCTCAGCGAATGCGTCGAAGCATGGGGATTTCGGTTGATGCAGGAGTTGTGCGAGTTCGTCGATCGCGCAACGGTTGCCCGGCGCTGGTTCGGCGAGGAATTCCTGCCCGTCGTCAGGATGGTGCGCGCCGCCGACATCCTCGAAGGCCAGACCGACGCCGAGGCGTACCTGTGGATGATCCGCGAGCGCTATCGCCTTGTCCGCGAACATGTCTGGAACGACGAGATCGTCTCGGAACTGAGGGAAAGGGCCCGCGCTACACGACCTCGACGAACGTGACCTCGTGCTCGGCAGCGTCAGGAGCAGCGAACTTCGACATCCGACGGGCCTCCGCCGCGACGGACGCCTGATGCGCTTTCGACAACCGCCGGTACGGGACGACCGAGATCAGTGACCGAGCCCTCTCCCGCGTCAGCTTCACTTCGCCCGCCACTCGACCGTCGACGAGCACCACTGGTGGAAACACCCCGTTGCGGGTGAACAACTTCGCGCGGGAATCGACGGAGATCACTCTCGATCGATCGGCGTGCGACAGGAGCAGATTGTCGAACGCTGCCACGATCCGGACCGGCATCCGCATGTCCGGTTCTGGCCTCGGCGCGTCGGGCAGGTCGAACAGTTCAGCGCCCGACTCCGAGGTGAAAGTGACCAACTGCGGTCGTATCCGCTCCATCACCTCACCCAATCTCGTCAATCCGGACCAGCTTTGGGCGTCGGCGACCGAAGCGGGGCCGAACGCCGCGAGATAGCGCAGCAGCATCCTCTCCAGCGAGGGATTCGTCTCGACGCCGACTCCGGTCCACGTCTCCAGCGGCAGCAGGCGAACGTGTCCCGACTGTCCCCACACCGCTCTCGGTGGAACCTGCACCAGCGGAATCAGATTCCTGGCGGCATGAACGAGCGACGACGGTGAGGTGCCGGGAAATTCACGTGCGAGGCGCTCGCCGAGTTCGGAGTGCCACAGCGGACCGTCGGCGAACAATCCCCGTCCGATGGTGGCAACAGCTGCAGGGTCGACGCCTGCCAGCGCTTGCCGGTGCTGGGTGTTGGTTCGAAGATCCGTGTCCATGACCGGTTGCACCAGCGGGCGCAGGAATGCAGCGTCCGTTGCTGTCACCAGATGCACGGTTCCGCGCATGAGCACGATCCGCACAACGCGCGCATTTTCGATCGACTCGGCAAGTTCCTCGGCTCGAAACGCGGCGATCCGCGACCACAGCCCGAAGTACGGCGGGAACGGTGCCTGAGCCTGCATCCCGAGCAGATGACGGATCATCGACTCGGCGGGCATCTCCGCCCGTTCGAGCAAGTGTTGCCGAGCGAGGGTGGCGACGCCCACAGCGCGGTTCGTCAGTGCAGGTGAGCGTCCATTCACCACTCCGACCTTCCCCGATCGCCGGAAACCTGATAAGTACTTAGATGCATACATCAAATTTTTTGATTTCTTCGCTTTGAAATGTAACGAGGTTTTACCGAATGTCGACCCCCGCTCGCGCCGAAGAGCCCCGGCCCGGACGTTTGCTCCTACCCGGCCTCTGTTTCGTGGTCATGACCCTTGCCGTGCTGCAGACGATGGTCATCCCTATCGTCGGGACGATCGGGGCCCAACTCGAGGTCAGCACGACCGCCGCCGGCTGGGTACTCACTGCAAACCTTCTCGCCGCTGTCGTCGCGACGCCCGTCATCGGGCGGCTTGCGGACCTGCACGGTAAGCGACCGGTGCTGATTGCGGTACTCGTCGTCGTCCTCGTCGGATCCCTCCTCGCTGCGCTCACCCACTCGCTGCCGCTCTTGCTCGCGGGCCGGGTGTTGCAGGGTGTCTCCTATGCGTTGTTCCCTATCGCGCTGGCAATCCTTCGCGACGAATTGCCGCCGAGGAAGCTCGTCGGCGCGATGGCGATCCTGTCCGGCACGCTGGGCGTCGGCGGCGGTTTCGGGCTCGTCCTGACCGGATTGCTGACCGCCGACGGCGCCGACTACCACCGAGTGTTCTGGCTGACGGTGGCCTTCGTCCTGCTGGCGATGGCACTTGCGTGGTTCGGCGTTCCCCGGCGCCCGCGACACGTCGTCGGGTCGGTGGACTGGTGGGGCGCCGTACTGCTCGCAGTGGCACTGGTATTGCTGTTCCTCGCGCTGACGCAGGGCCGATCCTGGGGTTGGGGATCAGCGGCGACGCTCGGGTGCGCCCTCGTCGGGGCTGTGGTCCTCGCGATCTGGTGGATCTTCGAGAACCGGATCGAAGCTCCTCTCGTCGCACCGAGGATGCTCACTCATGGACCGCTGCTCGCCACCAATCTCGCAACCGTGTTCGTCGGGATCGGGATGTTCGTGAACTTTCTCGCGTGCTCGTATTTCGTACAGACACCCCGGGAAGTCGCGGGCTACGGCTTCGGTGCAGACGTTCTCTCCGCCAGTGTCGTGTACCTGCTGCCCGGTGCTGTGACAGGCGTCGTCGTGGCGACTCTGAGCGGCGGACTCATCCGGAGCTACGGCCCACGTCGAGTCCTGATCGCGGGTGGCGTCATCGGCGGCGCCGGTTTCGTGTTCTTCGCCTTCTTCCACGCCGTCACCTGGCAGGTGATCGTTGCTTCGGCGGTGATCAACATCTTCGTTTCGCTGGCCTTCGCCGCCATTCCCAATCTGCTGATCGCCGAGGTATCCGCCGCCGACACCGGCGTCGCGAACAGCGTCAATTCCATCGTGAGGACCGTCGGAACCTCGATTGCAAGCGCCGTTCTGACGACGATGCTCGCCACGTACACCATCGCCGGGACCTCCGTGCCCCGTGAGGTCGTGTACACCGCGGCCTTCGTGGTCGGAGCACTCGCCTGCGCGATAGTGACGTTGTCCGCCTTGGCAATTCGGGTACCCTTGCCGCCTGCCAGCACCCTCACAGGAGGCTCCACGGATCGGCCCACGTCGGTTCAGGCGAAACACCAAGAAAGCGCAGGTAGAGAGATGCTGGCAAACGACTGCTGAGGTTCTGGGAAGGTCTGCATTTGCCTTTCGCCGCGCTGATTACGTCCATAGGTTCGTGGATGTACACCAGTTACTTCGAAAGGGAAGAAAACAATGAACGCACGCAAGATCGTCACCCGCACTGCAGTCACGTGCGCTCTGGTTGCAGTTCCGCTCGTCGCCGTCGTCGGAACCGCCTCTGCGGACCCGATTCACGACAACAGAGGACCTCAGCAGAATCAGCCGAACTTTCAGAACCCGCAGTTCCAGCTGCCGAATTTCGGACCATCGCAGCCGGCACCGGCACCTCAGCCCGGGCCCGCGCCGACGACGTACCCGAACTACACGCCGAACTTCTTCCAGGGTCTCTCGACCGGTTCCGCCGGGTAGTCCCAGCGCCCCTCAGCGCTCAGTGGCTCAGCGCTCAGTGGCTCAGCGCTCAGTGGCTCAGCGCTCAGTGGCACGGTTGAGTGCATCGGAATGCACTCAACCGTGCCACTGGGCCGAAGGCCTACAGCGTCAGATTGTCGCCCGACGCCTGGTCGAACACCGAGATCTTCGCCGGATCGAACCACAACTCGACGTCGCTGCCTGCGGCCGCCTTGGACTCCGCAGCCAACCGTGCAACCACCTGGGCACCGGCTTCGCCCAGTCCGGCATCCGCTGCGAGTTCCTGTAGTTCCGCGGACTGCACCTTGTTGCCCTTGGACTCGAAGTAGACGTACTTGTCGCTACCCATCGACTCCATGACGTCGACCTTCGCAGTGAACGTTGCGCCGCTGAGCTTCTGGTACGAGTCGATGAGCGCGGCATCCTCGAAGTGCTCGGGGCGGATACCCACCACGACTTCGTTGCCCGGATTCTTCTTCTGAATCGCCGCTCGCCGCTCCCTCGGGAGTTCGAAGTTGCCGAGTTCGGTGGCAACGCCGTCTGCGGTCAAGGTTCCCGGCACGAAGTTCATCGACGGCGAACCGATGAAGCCCGCCACGAACAGGTTTCGCGGCTTGTCGTATAGCTCCTGCGGCGAACCGATCTGCTGCACGAGGCCGCCACGCAGCACCACCACTCGGTCACCGAGTGTCATCGCCTCGGTCTGATCGTGCGTCACGTACACGGTCGTCGTACCCAGTCGCTTCTGTAGCCGCGAGATCTCTGCGCGAGTCTGCACGCGCAGTTTGGCGTCGAGGTTGGACAGCGGCTCGTCCATCAGAAACGCCTTGGGTGTACGGACGATGGCTCGCCCCATGGCAACTCGCTGACGCTGACCACCGGACAGGTTCGCCGGTTTGCGATCGAGATGCTGAGTCAGGTCGAGGATCTTCGCAGCCTCCTCCACCTTCGCGTTGATCTCGTTCTTGCTGAGCTTCGCAAGCGTCAGCGGGAATGCGATGTTCTGTCGGACGGTCATGTGCGGGTACAGCGCGTACGACTGGAACACCATCGCGATGTCACGGTCCTTGGGGGCGCGCTCGTTGACGCGTTCACCCGCGATGCGCAGTTCTCCCGACGAGATGTCCTCCAACCCGGCGATCATGTTGAGCGTCGTGGACTTTCCGCATCCCGAGGGTCCGACGAGAATGATGAACTCGCCATCGGCGATGGTGATGTCCACGTTGCTGACCGCAGCAGCACCGTCGGGGTAGAGCTTGGTGACTTTGTCGAGAACGATTTCGGCCATGACGGTTATCCCTTCACTGCGCCGGACGTCAAGCCCGCCACGATGCGTCGTTGGAAGAAGAGCACGAAGATGATGATCGGAATGGTGATGACCACGGCGGCCGCGGCAATCGACCCAGTGGGCTCTTCGAATTGCGAACTGCCGGTGAACTGCGAGATCGCGGCAGGCACCGTGATCGACCGTTCCGTCGCCGTCAACGAGATGGCGAGCAGAAGGTCGTTCCAGGCGAAGATGAACACAAGAATCGCGGCGGTGACGATTCCGGGCGCCGCGAGCGGTGCGATCACCTTTCGGAATGCTTGTGCCGGTGTGGCGCCGTCCATCTTGGCCGCCTTTTCCAGCTCCCACGGAATCTCACGGAAGAAAGCCGACAGCGTGTAGATCGCCAGCGGTAGAGCGAACGTGATGTACGGGATGATCAGGCCGGGCCACGTGTCGAACAACCCGAGCTTGCGTTCGATGTCGAACAACGGTGTCACGAGCGAGATCTGCGGGAACATTGCAATCAGAAGAGCCGCTCCGACGAGCAATTTCTTGCCCGGGAAGTCCAGCCGTGCAACGGCATACGCCGCCATCGTGCCGATGACGACAGCGATGACCGTGGTGATCAGTCCGATACCGATCGAGTTGATCAGCGCCGAGGTGAACTGATTGGTGCTGAAGATGCCCTTGTAGTTGTCGAAGGTGATCGAACTCGGAATGAACTTGCCGTCGGCGATGGTAGCCGTCGATTTGAACGACAGGCTGATGATCCAGGCCAGCGGAACGAGCGCGTACAGCAGTACGAGCGCGTTGATGACGGTCCAACCGACCTTCTTGCGAGGCGTCACGGTCGTCATTACTTACGGCCTCCGTCGTCCGAGCCCGGCGCCGACGCACCGAACAGCTTGATGAACACGAACGCGATGATGGCGACGCAGAAGAAGATCAGAACGCTGATCGCCGAGCCGAGTCCGAGATTGAATGCGCCGAACAGGTTGTCGTAACCGAGGATCGACACCGAGCCAGTGCCGTTGCTGCCCTTGGTCAACACGTAGATGTTGTCGAAGATGCGGAACGCATCGAGGGTGCGGAAGAGAACCGCTACCAGAATTGCCGGCTTCATCAACGGAATCGTGATGCGTATCAGACGAGTCCAGGCACCTGCACCGTCGACCTGAGCTGCTTTGAGCAGGTCGTCCGGTACGAGAGCAAGTCCGGCAAGAAGCAGCAAAGCCATGAACGGGGTGGTCTTCCACACCTCGGCGAGCACGACGATAGCCAGCGACGGTATCTGCTCTGTCAGCGGAGCACTGCCGTCTGGAAGCAGATTGGCGAGATATCCTGTGCCTGGCGTCCACGCGTAGTACCAGCTGTAGGCGGCCGCGACGGTGACGATGCCGTACGGGATCAACACCACGGTGCGGACAAGTCCGCGGCCGAAGATGGTGCGATGCATGATGAGTGCAACGGCGAGGCCGAGTACGAACTCGATGATCACCGACACGATCGTGATTCCGAGGGTCACGGTGAAGGCCGTCCACCAGTAACTGTCGCTCAGCACCGTCACGTAGTTCGACAGTCCGACGAATTCACGATCGTCGGGGAACGCCAGATTGTATTTCTGCAAACTGAGCCAGAAGGCGTAGACGATTGGGTATCCGGTGACGGCAAGCATCATGATCGCGGCAGGAGTGATCAGGATCAACCCGAGTCTGCGTTCGGCTTTCTTGCCGTCGGACAGATTCTTCAGGACTGCCTCTTTGTCAGGCGTTTCGCTCATGGAATCAGCCCTTCGGAATTGACTGCCTTGGAAACGAGATCGGCGAGCTTGTCCACATCGGCGACCGGATCGATGTTCTGCGGTGGATTCAGCGCGTCCGCGAGAAGGATCGAAATGCTCTGGTACGCAGGCGAGACCGGTCGTACTGCGGCGTTCTCGATGGCGTCGAGCACACCCTCCCACGCGGGGTACACCGCTTGGAATTCAGGATCCCGGTAGAGCTGCGCGAGCACCGGCGGGACGCCGCCGTCGACTGCGTTGTTGCGCTGGTTGTCTTCGTTGGTCAAGCACGCGACAGCTTCCCACGCGAGATCTTCGTGTTTGGTGGTCTTCGCGACGCCGATGTTGAATCCGCCGATCGTGACCTTCGCCGGCGTATCGGGAATGACGGCCGGGTACGGCGCACTGCGGAACACCTCGGCGACGGCTGCATCCTGTTGATCCGCCGGAACGTTGGTGAGGTCCAGGAACGGAACTGCGCCGGCCGCCGCGTTCTCCTTGATACCGGGCAGCACGAACGGATAGTTCACCTGGAAGGCAGAGTTGCCTGCTTCCATACCCAAGCGGGCAGTCGCCTCGTCGGTCTGCGAGATCGACGGGTCATGACCGTCCGCGGTGGCGACGCGCTTCATGATTTCGAGCGTCTTCTCGGTGGCCGCACGGTGCTCGGGGGTGTCGTTCAGCTCGACGGTGGTGCCGTCCTCGCCGACGACTTGACCACCGGCACTGACGAGCAGGCTGTTGAACCAGACCATCAGGCCCTCGTATTGCTTGGCTTGAACGCCGATGTACGCCGGTTTTCCTTCGGCCGCGTTGGATTCGGCCATGTCGATCATTTCGTCCCACGTCTGCGGCGGTTGTCCGCCGGGGACCACGTCGGGGCGATACCACAGCAGCTGCGTGTTCGAGTTGAGCGGAACCGCGTAGAGCTGGTCTTGCCATTCCGCAGTCGCCAGTGGACCTTCGAGGGTCGACCCGTCCCGCAGCGACGCCGCCAGATCGTCCGGCACCGGCAACGCCCAACCCGCCTCGGCGAATTCGGCCGTCCAGACCACGTCCAGCGTCATGAGATCGAGTGAGTCGTCGTTGCCCGCCAGGCGACGTGCCAGCTGAAGTCGCTGATCGTTCGCACTCTTGGGAAGTGTTCTTTGTTCGACCTTGTAGCGGCCACCCGACGCGGCAGAGCAGGCTTCCGCAGCGGCGGCATACTGTTCCGCGCCGTCTGCCGCGGTATAGAAGCTCAGCACGGGTGTGCTGTCGTCGGATGATCCGCACGCCGCCAGCAACGGGCTGGCGACCAAGGCCGCGGCGGCCAACACACCTATCCTGGTTGCGTTTCTCGGCCTCGGACCTCTTTGTCTGGGCACTTTCAGCCTCCGTATTTTCGAGTACGTGCGCAGGGCTGCTTCATGACACTGCCCTACACGTGAAGAAACGTAACCGAACTACACGGACCAATGGGGATATTGGGACTAATCCGTAATGTGCACGAGCTCAGATCGACAACTTGGCGAGCATGTCGCGAGCCTTCTCTGCACTCTTCGGCTCGCAGAGGACGTCGTATCGACCGGCCACCAACTGCATGCTCGACGCGAAATCTCGCTGACCCTTCGTTGCCGCATACGGGATGGCCGCTGAGATGAGCCCGAAGATGACGCCGCCGATGATGCCGATGATCAGCGCGCCGAGAATGTTCCCGTTGGTGAAGATCCCCAGCACCAAACCGAGGAACAGGCCCAGCCATGCACCCGAAACAACGCCGCCACCAATGACTTTGGGCCATGTCAGCCGACCGAGCACGCGCTCGACCTGCATGAGGTCGACGCCGACGATCGTGACGTCCTGAACGGAGAACTCCTGATCGGACAGGTAGTCGACCGCCTTCTGCGCCTCGGCGTAAGTCGGGTAGGAGCCGATCGGCCAACCGGACGGCGGCGTCGGGAGCCCCTGGCCTGCGCGTCCGGGTTGCGAAAGTGGGTTCGTCATTTCTCTATTGTGCCCGGTTCCGCCCGTCAGGGAAACGGACAGCTGGTCGAACTCTTCGCCCAGTCAGCTCACGAACCGGTCCGGACCATTCCCGCTGCCCGCCCCTTGGCCGAGATGACCAACGCCATTTTCCGTGAGGCCTCGTCGATCATCTCCTCGCCCAGCATCACTGCACCCCGTGCGCCGCCGGCAGCAGAGGTGTGAAAGTCGTAGGCCTCCAGAATGTCCTCGGCCTTGTCGAAATCAGCCTGGCGAGGACTGAAGATCTCGTTGGCCGCATCGATCTGGGTGGGATGCAGTACCCATTTGCCGTCGAACCCGAGTCCGGCAGTGCGTCCCGCTGCGCGCCGAAAAGCATCGAGGTCGCGGATGTGCAAGTACGGACCGTCGATCGCCTGGAGTCCATGAGTGCGTGCAGCGAGAAGAATAGTCATCAGAATGTGGTGATAGGCGTCACCGGTGTCGTACCCCTCGGGCTGCTCGCCGACGACGAGGGTGCGCATGTTCACGCTCGCCATCAAGTCCGCTGGGCCGAACACGAGAGTCTGCACGCGTGCACTCGCAGTGGCGATCTCGTCGATGTTTCGCAGACTGCGCGCGCTCTCGATCTGCGGCTCGATTCCGATGGAGCCGACCTCGAGTCCGCTCGTCTTCTCGACCTGGGTCAGCAGAAGATCGAGCGCGCTCACGTGCGCGGCAGTCTCGACCTTCGGCAGCAGAATGGCATCGAGGTTCGCGCCGGCACCGGAGACCACGTCGATGACATCCCCATATGTCCAGGGCGTGGTCCAGTCGTTGACGCGGACCACCTTGAGCTGAGTACCCCACCCGCCCGAGTTGAGCGCTTCCACGATGCGCCCCCGCGCTTCGACCTTGGCGATCGGTGCGACGGCGTCCTCCAGATCGAGAAAGACGGCGTCCGCGGGAAGACCCTTGGCCTTGTCGATCATCTTCGCGGAACTGCCGGGAACGGCCAGCACCGATCGGCGGGGACGGCTGTGGTGCACCGAAGTCATGGGGGTCGTGTTCTCCTTCTCGCTTCGCTTGCCGGTCCAATTCTCTGATTGGTCCCCGCAGGCTCTAACCTTGCCATCATGGCAGCTCTGAGCAAGGTATTCGCGGCCAGGCTGGCTGGTCTGGTCGTCCTCGGGCCCGATGGCGAATCCATCGGCCGTGTCCGCGATCTCGTGGTGACGATGCGCGTTGGCCGCGCGCAACCCCGCGTCTTGGGCCTGGTCGTCGAACTTGCCACGCGCCGAAGGATTTTCGTGCCGATGCTGAGGGTGACGAGCATCGAGCCGAACTCGGTTCAGCTGACCACCGGCAACGTCAGTCTCAGGCGGTTCTCGCAGCGCGCAAACGAAATCCTGGTGTTCGCGCAGATACTCGACTCCAAGGTTCGCGTCGACGATCCGGAGCTCGAGGAGCTGCACGACGCCGACTCCGTCGTCGTCGACCTGGGCATCGAACTCACCCGCACTCGCGACTGGCTCGTTGTGCGCGTCGCGGTGCGTCGTCAACGCGGCAGGCTCGCCCGGCGCGGCGCAATTCACGTCGTCGACTGGCAGCACGTGCAGGGAATCACCCAGAACGAACTGTCGATGCCCGGGCAGGGCGTCGCACAGCTGTTGATGCAGTTCGAGGATCTCCGCGCAGCCGATGTGGCCAACGCTATGCGCGAACTTCCCGTCAAACGACGCATGGAGGTGGCACTGGCTCTCGATGACGAGCGGCTCGCCGACGTCGTCCAGGAACTGCCCGACGACGATCAGGTCGAGATGATGCACTACCTCGGCGTCGACCGAGGCGCCGATGTGCTCGAGGCCATGGATCCCGACGACGCTGCCGACCTTCTCGGGGAGCTCCCCGAGACGGAGGCCGAATCGCTGCTTCGCCTGATGGACCCCGAGGACTCCGCGCCGGTTCGTCGTCTGCTCGAACACTCCCCCGACACTGCGGGCGGTCTGATGACGACCGAACCCGTGGTTCTGAGCGCATCCACGACGGTCGCCGAAGCTCTCGCCCGCGCGCGCAACCCCGATCTGACGCCTGCCCTGGCGTCGCTGGTGTTCGTCGTCCGTCCACCCACTGCCACTCCGACCGGGGCGTACCTCGGCTGTGTCCACCTACAGCAGCTCCTTCGTGAACCGCCCGCCAGCCTGGTCGGCGGAATCATCGACAAGGCGTTGCCCAAGCTCGGCCCTGAGGACAGCCTGACGGCCGTGACCAGGTACTTCGCGACGTACAACCTCGTCTGCGGACCGGTCGTCGACGACGAGGAGCATCTCGTCGGCGCGGTGACGGTCGACGACGTGCTCGACCATCTTCTTCCCGAGGACTGGCGTGATCAGGAGGTGGCAGGACAGTGAAGGAATCAGCCCGTCAGCGCATGGACACCCCGCGGGGGTCACGGCTGGTCAACTTTCGCCTCGACGTCGACCTCGGCAGGTCCGGAGAACGCGCCGCCAGATTTCTCGGCACGGGCCGCTACTTGGCCATCCAGACGGGCATCGTCATCGTGTGGATCTTCATCAATGTCGCAGCGGTCAACCTGCGGTGGGATCCATACCCGTTCATCCTGCTCAACCTCGCGTTCTCGACGCAGGCTGCGTACGCGGCGCCGCTGATCC
Source organism: Rhodococcus sp. FG69 (assembly GCF_057808915.1). Lineage (NCBI taxonomy): Bacteria > Bacillati > Actinomycetota > Actinomycetes > Mycobacteriales > Nocardiaceae > Rhodococcus > Rhodococcus sp. FG69. The sequence continues at coordinate 40,945 of NZ_JBMDIX010000034.1, forward strand.
TGCTCGCGCAGAACCGTCAGGACGACCGTGACCGGGTCTCGCTCGAAGAGGACCGCGCGCGAGCACAGCAGACGAAAGCAGACACCGAGTTCCTCGCGCGCGAGCTCGCATCGCTACGTATTGCAGTCGGCGAAGTGGCAACGCGTGACTATCTGCGCCGCGAACTCGAAGAAATTCGCGAGATGATCGAGCAGCTCGGCGCCGATCCGACGACACCGCAGAAGAAGTCCCGAAAGAAGCAGCAGAGCCGCAAACGCGAAGAGCCCGCGGATACCGTCGAACCTGCGGTGAACGCCGAGGACGCGCCCTGACGTCATTCGGTCGAGGCGGCGGACCTGCCACACCCGATGTTCGGTGGAGTGTCGGCCGAACTTGATAACAGCCCGATAACAGAAGCGTCTCGAATCAGGTACCATCGACTGCGGATCATATACAAGCAGGAGGTATCAAGGCGTGGGACGTCACAGAAAAGCATCGAATTCCACTGTTCGCCGGAATTCGGTGATTGCTCTGACCGGTCTCGTGCCTGCCGGGCTCATCACCGCTACCAGCAGCGCGGGTGCGGCCGAGTACATCCCGTTCATGAACGCGAACTCGACATCCCAGGAAGCCGACCAGGTCATCGAGACGCCGGAGCCGTTGCCCGATGCAGGCGAAGCCCAGCCGGTCGCCGAGGCCGAAGCGCCGGTACCGCAGACTGCACCTGCGCCCGCTCCGGTGCCCGAGGTCCCAGCGACGCCGGAACTTCCCACCAACCTCGCGGCAAGCCCGATCGCGATTCCGACCGTCAACGTCTCCGCATACAAGAACGCAGAGAAGATCCTCGCCGAGGTGCAGCCTGCCTGCGGCATCAGCTGGACATTGATCGCCGGTATCGGTCGCGTCGAGTCCACCCACGCCAACAACGGCAAGGCCGACCCCCTCGGACAGCTGCTCGAGCCCATCCTCGGCCCGCGGCTCGACGGCAGCCTCGCGGGTAACAACGTCATTGCCGACACCGACGGCGGAGCACTCGACGGTGATCCGAACTTCGACCGCGCGGTCGGACCGATGCAGTTCCTCCCCGAAACCTGGAACCGCTACAAGGCCGACGGCAACGGCGACGGAATTTCCGATCCACAGAACCTCTACGACGCCGCCCTGGCCACCGGCGATTACCTGTGCGACGGAGGGTTGAACCTGCGCGACCTCGGTCAGACCACCAAGGCGATTCTGCGTTACAACAACTCGATGGCCTACGTCGCGAACGTGCTCGCCTGGTCCACCGGTTACGCCACCGGCATCGTCCCTACCTCCGACCAGCTTCCCCGCATTCACTGACCGTTTCGGCCTGCATCTAGCATGGGTACATGGCAGTACTGACGGAATCCGACGTTCGAAGCGCACTATCGAAGGTCATCGATCCGGAAATTCGCAAACCGATCACCGACCTGGGAATGGTCAAGAGCATCGGCATCGGTGACGACGGTTCCGTCGACGTAGGTATCTACCTCACCACGGCCGGATGCCCGATGAAGACCGAGATCAGCGACCGAGTCACCAAGGCCGTCGCCGACGTCGCTGGCGTAGGCGCTATCAGTGTCGAACTCGACGTCATGAACGACGAGCAGCGCACCGAGCTTCGCAAGTCCCTTCGTGGTGACTCCAGTGAGCCCATCATTCCGTTCGCCCAACCCGGTTCGCTGACGCGTGTGTACGCGGTCGCGTCGGGCAAGGGCGGCGTCGGCAAGTCGTCCGTCACGGTGAATCTCGCTGCCTCGCTGGCCAAACGTGGTCTGTCCGTCGGTGTGCTCGACGCCGACATCTACGGTCACTCCGTCCCGCGCATGCTCGGCAACGATGCGAAGCCGACGCAGGTCGAGAAGATGATCATGCCGCCGCAGGCGTACGGAGTGAAGTTCATCTCGATCGCTCAGTTCACGTCCGGCAATACCCCGGTCGTGTGGCGCGGACCGATGCTGCACCGTGCGCTTCAACAGTTCCTCGCCGACGTGTTCTGGGGCGACCTCGACGTCCTGCTCCTGGATCTGCCGCCCGGCACGGGCGACATCGCGATCTCCGTCGCACAGTTGATACCTGGCGCCGAAATCCTCGTCGTCACAACGCCGCAGCAGGCCGCAGCGGAGGTCGCCGAACGTGCAGGTGCGATTGCGCTGCAGACACGGCAGCGCATCGCGGGCGTCGTGGAGAACATGTCCTGGCTCGAACTCCCCGACGGCACGCGCATGGACATCTTCGGATCCGGTGGCGGCCAAGATGTCTCGGATCGGCTGACGAAGGCCGTGGGCGCGAGTGTCCCTCTGCTGGGCCAGATTCCGTTGGACACCGCGGTTCGTGAGGGCGGTGACGCCGGCACACCGATCGTGCTCAGCCATCCAGAAACCCCTGCAGCACAGGCTCTCGAGTCCGTGGCGCAGAAGTTGGCCGTTCGAGAACGTGGGCTGGTCGGTATGTCGCTCAGCATCGATACCACCCGGAGGTAAGTGTGTCGAGGGTTGGAGTCTTATGATTCGTCAAGAATCCTTCCCGTCGATAGAGAGTGGCCTGCATGACGAAGCCGCATCGGAGCAGGCCGGTACTCGTACCGATCCTGCTCGCACTGTTCGTAACCCTGCTGGGATCGATGCTGGGCCCAGCTCTGGCGTCCGCTCAACCGGCGCCGCCGGCCCAGAACTACTCCATCGCAACAGACACCACGTTCGCTCCGTTCGAATTTCAGGACGAAAGCGGCAATCTGGTCGGCATCGACATGGACTTGCTCGCTGCGATCGCGGTCGATCAGAACTTCGAGTACACCGTCGAACAGGTCGGATTCGACACCGCCCTGCAAGGCGTCACCAGTGGACAGTTCAACGGCATGATCGCCGGAATGTCCATCACGGACGCACGCAAGGCGACGTTCGATTTCTCGGATCCGTATTTCGATTCCGGTGTTCAGATGGCAATTCTGGACAGCAACAACGACATCGAAGGGTACGAGGATCTGCGCGGCAAGTCCGTTGCCGTCAAGAACGGCACCGAGGGCGCAACGTTCGCAGCGTCCATCGCCGACCAGTACGGCTTCACGATCCGCAGTTTCGACGACTCGGCGACGATGTTCGAGGAGGTCAAGACCGGCAACTCGGCCGCAGCCTTCGAGGACTATCCGGTGCTCGCCTACGGCATCAAGCAGGGCAACGGATTCAAGACCGTCACCGACAAAGAGTCCGGCGCCAGTTACGGTTTCGCCGTCGCGAAGGGCACCAACGCCCAGCTGCTGGATCAGTTCAACACCGGATTGGCAAACCTGCGTGCGAGCGGACAGTACGACGAGATTCTCGATACGTACCTCAGCGCCGATGCGTCGACGTCGGACACCTCGATCCCCGGCCTCATTGCCAGTAGCTGGCAGCTGCTGCTGAAGGGCCTATGGCTGACGATCGTGCTGACCGTCATCTCCATCGCGATCGCCCTCGTACTCGGTGCCATCTTCGGGCTCTTCCGAGTGTCGACCAACATCGTGCTTCGCGGCATCGGCACCACCTATGTCGACATCTTCCGTGGCACACCACTTCTGGTGCAGGCGTTCTTCATCTACTTCGGTGTTCCGGCGGCCCTCGGCTTCCAGATGTCCGCCTTCACAGCCGGCATCATCACGCTGTCGCTGAACGCGGGTGCGTACATGGCCGAGATCGTCCGAGGCGGCATCCTCGCCGTCGACAAGGGACAGATGGAGGCCTCACGCAGCCTCGGTATCAGCTATCTCAAGTCGATGCGACGCGTCGTCATGCCGCAGGCCATTCGTACAATGATCCCGTCGTACATCAACCAATTCGTCATCACGTTGAAGGACACGTCACTGCTGTCGGTCATCGGTCTCGCCGAACTGACCCAGACGGGTCGCCTGATCATTGCTCGCAACTTCGAGTCGTTCAACATGTGGCTGATCATCGGTGTCATGTACTTCATCATCATCATGGCTCTCACCAAACTGTCGAACCGGCTCGAGAAGAGGATCAACAAGTGAGCAGTCCAAGCACCGATACCAAGATTTCGATCAAGGCGCTCGAGAAGGCATTCGGCGACAATACGGTCCTCAAGGGCATCGACGCCGAGATCGCCAACGGTGAAGTCGTATGCGTCATCGGCCCTTCGGGATCCGGCAAGAGCACGTTCCTTCGCTGCCTCAACAAGCTCGAGGACATCACGGCCGGACATGTCGTCGTGGACGGTATCGACCTGACGGGCAAGAGCGTCGACCTCGACAAGGTTCGCCAGAACATCGGCATGGTGTTCCAGCACTTCAACCTCTTCCCGCACATGACGGCGCTGGAGAACGTCATGCTCGCCCCCGTCGAGACGAAGAAGATGTCGAAGGCGCAGGCGAAGGAGGCGGGGCTGAAGCTGCTCGAGCAGGTCGGCCTGTCCGACCGCGCGAACTACAAGCCCGCCAATCTGTCCGGTGGACAGAAGCAGCGTGTCGCCATCGCCCGGGCACTCGCAATGAACCCGTCGATCATGCTGTTCGACGAGGCAACATCTGCGCTCGACCCCGAGATGGTCGGCGAGGTACTGCAAGTATTGCGCGATCTCGCGAAGGGCGGCATGACGATGGTCGTCGTGACGCACGAGATGGGCTTCGCTCGCGAGGTGTCGGACCGCGTCATCTTCATGGCCGAGGGCGTCATCGTCGAAGAAGGAACACCGGACCAGCTGTTCGGCAATCCGCAGAACCCGCGGACTCAGGACTTCCTGAACAAGGTGCTGTAACCGCACTTCGCTTGGGTGGTCCGTTCATGCTGCTCGACCGTATGGACGGACCATCCAAGCGGTCCGACGAGTGCCTACGTCGCGTCGGAATCGATCGGCGGCGTCTGGCCGGCAGGTAGCTTCTTATCGAGCGACGGCTTGTTCGCCGACAGATTGTTCGACGATGGCCTGTTCGACGACGGCTTGTTGTCGAACGGCTTTCCGTCGAACGGCTTTCCGTCGAACGTGCTCTTGAACAACGAGTCGTCGCCGTCGAGGAGGTGCTTGGTGATCACCGCGCGCGGAGTCATTCCACGCAGCTGATTGAGATCGGCGAGCGGCTTACGCAGGTCCTCGAAGTCCGTGCCGAGCTCGTCCTTGAGTTGCTGGCTCGCGCCGTTGGCGTAGTCCTTGACCTGCCGAATCGACTTGGTGACCCAGGTTATGGCGCTGGGAAGCCGGTCAGGTCCGAGGATGACGAGTGCTGCTACCAGGAGAATAACGAGCTCTCCCCAGCCTATGTTGGCGAACACGTAGGCCAGCCTAGTCCGAAACCGGGGTGACGGAGACATCGACGAGTCGGCCCGATCGCACGAGCTGCACGGGCGTCGACTGTCCGATTTCACTCGACTGCACTGCGACGACGAGTTCGTCGGCGCTCGTCACCGTCCGGTCGCCGACTTTCGTGATCACGTCTCCCTCGACGATGCCTGCCGCCTGCGCCGGCCCGCCGGACCGCACGTTGGCCACCTCAGCACCGGAGGTGGCATCGTTGATCACCGAACGCGCGTTGATTCCGATGTCCGGATGCTTCATTTCGCCGGTGTTGATGAGGGATTGTGCGACCTCGGTGACGTCGTCGATCGGGATGGCGAATCCGAGACCGACGGATCCACCGCTTTCGCTTCGTATCGCAGAGTTGATGCCGATGACACGGCCTTCGGCGTCGATGAGCGGACCGCCCGAGTTGCCCGGGTTGATCGCGGCGTCGGTCTGCACCGCGTCGATGACAGCGTCGGTGTCGGTGCCCTCGCCGGACAAGCGAACGGGACGATCGAGTGCGCTGACGATGCCCCGCGTGACGGTCTTGCTCAGGCCGAGCGGTGAACCTACTGCGACGACGTCCTCGCCTACCTGCACGTCCGCCGAATTACCGAGTTGGGCTTCGGTGAGGTTGCCGACGTCGGTCTTCAACACCGCGAGATCGGTCTTTGTGTCGCGGCCGACGATGTCCGCGGGAACCTTGGTTCCGTCGGAGAACGTCACCTGCAGAGTCGCGGTGTCCGGGTTGGTCGCAGCCATCGAGATGACGTGGTTGTTGGTGACGATGTATCCGTCCCCGTCGAAGACGACTCCCGATCCGGTGCCCGCGTTGTCTCCGAGCGTGACCTGAATCGACACCACCGACGGCAGCACCGCATCGGCGACTCGCGCCACCTGCCCTTGGGGCAGATCCTCTCCCGTCGACTGAGTCAGTTTCACTTTCTGACTGGTCAAAGCACCAGAAAACTCGGCCGTCTCACGACCGATCAGCCCACCGACGAGCCCGATCGCCAATGCCAACGCACCGAGGACGACGAGAGTCTTGGGAGCGACCCGCTCACCGAACAGAACTTCCCGAACACCGAGCTTCGGGCCGACCGGAGGTATCGCGGGCACAGGTGTCTCGGCCGCCGCCGGACCGAGTCGTACGGTCGACGTCGGATCGCGCCACGGATCCTCGGGTTCGGGATCCGGCTCCGGTGGACCGGTCGGGGCGTCGGGATCACGCTGCAGCGATTCAGCAGCGTCGGAGGGCCTACCGAAGGCCTCGGCGAGGACTGGATCCGGAACACGTGAGGCGATGCCGGGCGACGGTTCGGCACGTTTCGCGGCCGGCGAGAACGAACCGTCCACGTCGCTAGGCCGACCGAATGCAGCAGCAGACGCGGGGTCGACGTCCGGCCGATACACGGGCCTCGGAGGCAGACGCGGTGCCTCAGGATCTGTAGAAGTGCTCACGTGTTCCCGGTACCCCTCGCTAACGTCGGTCACAGCGGCCAAGGTTACACAGCGCGTAACTACCGGCGCCGTCTGCGAAGGCTCGCGACCGACGTGACGATGACTCGTCGCCGACGTTCCGCGTCGTTCTTCGCCTCGCCCGGCGCACAGGCCGGGGGCTCGCACATCGGTATCTGGCTGAGAAGTCCGAGGAGGGAACCGGGCATCGACATCTCACCGGAATCCTTCAATGCGGTACGCGCTTGCTGCTGGGCGTCGACTTCGGCAGCGCACTCGGGGCACTCGGCGATATGGCGAGCGGCGCGGAGATACGCGGCCATTCGCAGTTCCCCGTCGGCGAAAGCTGCCACGGCCTCGCTGGCCAAGTGCTCGGTAGAGCTGAACCGCCGTGGCTCTTGCGCCTGCGCCATCCAACCCTCCTGGTAGCTACTGGACACGTTCGTGACCCGAGTCGACCTTCCCGCTAACTCGAAGGTACTCGCGAAGCGCCGCGCGTCCACGGTGGATCCGGCTACGAACCGTTCCCAACTTCACGCCCAGTGTGGCACCGATCTCCTCGTACGACAGTCCTTCGATGTCACACAGCACGATCGCCGCGCGAAACTCGGGCGCGAGCGAGTCGAGCGCGGACTGAAGATCGGGGTCGAGCCGTGCGTCGTGATAGATCTGCTCAGGGTTCGGCAGCTCGGAGGGGACACGGTCATAGTCCTCGGGAAGCGCTTCCATGCGGATGCGGTTGCGACGCCGAACCATGTCGAGAAAGAGGTTGGTCGTGATGCGGTGCAGCCAGCCTTCGAAAGTTCCCGGCTGGTAGTTCGACAGCGATCGGAAGACTCGAATGAATGTGTCCTGAGTCAGATCTTCGGCATCCTGCGCATTGCCGGAGAGTCGGTACGCCAGTCGGTACACACGATCGCCATGCTCGCGAACGAGCTCGTCCCAGGACGGCATCGTGTTCTGTTCGCCGGTGGCATCGAAGACTGCGGTGCCGCTCAAGTCCTCGGTCGCGGATTCAGGCAGCAGAGCGGTGTCGAGATCTCCGTTGATCTTGTAGATGGCTGGATCCTCCTGCTCAGGAACACGTGTCGGTGCGGCCCACGCTGCCGTGTTCAACCAACGGCACCGACGAGTTGTTCCTCTTCGTGTTGCTTGTCGATCAAGCGATCCCCCGTAGCTTCTCGTACCCGCGTGTGGCGGACGTGTGAATAAGCTGAGGCGCTGCTGAGAATGTGACGGGCAGCGAAGACCGCGTCGCTCCGCAGGCTTCGCTCGAGCCGCGATAACCTGCACTTGTGCCGACCAACGCCGAGAGATCACTGTCGTATGCCGAGGAGTCCGTTCAGGAGGACGAGGTGTTGGTCTCGGCCCGAGAGCGGGCCGAGGAATTGGGTGCTGCACCCATCCCTCCATCGGTCGGCGCGGTGCTCAGCATCTTCACCCAGATGCTCGGCGCCAAGACCGTCGTCGAAATCGGCACCGGAGCCGGAATCAGCGGACTGTGGTTGCTCGACGGGATGCGCGACGACGGGGTCCTCACGACAATCGATACCGAGCCCGAACACCAGCGCGCAGCCAAGGAAGCGTTTCGCTCCGGTGGTATCGCGCCGTCGCGGACGCGGTTGATCAACGGGTGGGCACTCGATGTGCTACCGCGTCTTGCCGACGACACCTACGACCTGGTGTTCATCGACGCGAGCCCCGTGGATCAGCTGCACTTCGTGCAGGAAAGCGTCCGCCTGCTGCGGCCGGGCGGCGTATTGGTCCTGCACAACGCGCTTCTCGGCGGTCGAGTCCCCGACAGCACGCAGCGCGACGCCACCACGGTGGCGGTCCGGGCAGCAGCGCGCGCGATCGCCGAGGACGAACGACTGACGACGGTTCTGCTCCCGCTGGGCGACGGCCTCATCTGCGCCTCGCGCAGCTGAGGCGCTCCGCGCCCAGTGGCGCGGTTGAGTGCACCGGAGTGCACTCAACCGTGCCACTGGCGGCGGAGCCGCCAAACCCACTGCGGCGGAACCGCTAGATCCACACGCCCTTGCCCACGGAGACGACGCCCCCGGCAGAGACGTTGAACCGCTCCTTGTCACGCTCGAGGTCGACCCCGATGATCTCACCGGGACCGACGACGACGTTCTTGTCCAGGATCGCGCGCCGAACCACGGCGCCCTTTCCGATCTTGACGCCCGGCATCAGCACACTGCCCTCGACGGTCGCTCCGTCGTCGATCATGACGTTCGACGACAACACGGAGTTACGGACGGTGGCGGCCGACAGGATGCAACCGGCGCCGACGACGGATTCTTGTGCGAGTCCACCCTGGACGAACTTGGCAGGGGGCAGATTCTCGGCGGCGCCGCGGATGGGCCAACGGCGGTTGTAGAGGTTGAAGATCGGGTGCACGGACACCAGATCCATGTGGGCGTCGTAGAACGCATCGATGGTGCCGACGTCACGCCAATACCCGCGGTCGCGTTCGGTCGCACCGGGCACCACGTTGTCGTTGAAGTCGTACACCGACGCGACTCCGGCCTTCACGAGAGCCGGGATGATGTCTCCACCCATGTCGTGATCGGAATCGGAGTTCTCCGCGTCCGCCTTGATCGCGTCGATCAGCACCTTCGTCGTGAAGACGTAGTTACCCATCGACGCATAGGTGACGTTCGGGTCATCCGGAGTGCCGGGCGGCTGTGCCGGCTTCTCCAGGAACTGAGTGATGTTGCCGTTCTCGTCGCTGTCGATGCAACCGAACGCGAAGGCCTCACTCCGCGGCACTCGGATACCGGCGACCGTGACGCCTGCACCGGAATCGATGTGCTGCTGCACCATCTGTTCCGGATCCATGCGGTACACGTGGTCGGCGCCGAACACCACGATGTACTCGGGGTCTTCGTCGTATACGAGGTTGAGCGATTGGAAGATGGCGTCGGCGCTGCCGGTGTACCAGCGCGGACCGAGTCGCTGCTGTGCCGGCACCGGAGTGATGTACTCCCCCGCGAACCCGGACAGGCGCCAGGTCTGCGAGATGTGCCGGTCGAGTGAGTGCGACTTGTACTGGGTCAACACGCAGAGCCGGAGGTAACCGGCATTGACGAGGTTGCTCAGAACGAAGTCGATCAGTCGATATGCGCCGCCGAATGGGACGGCAGGCTTAGCTCGATCCGCGGTCATCGGGTAAAGCCGCTTACCCTCACCGCCGGCAAGCACGATCCCTAGTACGTGCGGTTGTGTCCTCACGCAACCAACCTATCCGTAGCGGATGAACCTTGCTAGCAGTACACGCGTTTCGCCCGATGAATGTAAGTTGACAGGTGTGCGCGTTGCAATGATGACAAGGGAATATCCGCCTGAGGTCTACGGCGGGGCAGGTGTACACGTCACCGAATTGGCGGCGCAACTGAAAGCGCTGTGCGAGGTCGACATCCACTGTATGGGAGCGCCGCGAGACACTGCGCAGGTTCACGATCCCGACCCCGCCATTCGTGGAGCGAATGCCGCCCTGACCACTCTGTCAGCCGAGCTACGGATGGCCAACGCGGCTGCAGGTGCCGATGTCGTGCACTCGCACACCTGGTACACCGGACTCGCCGGGCACTTGGCCGCGGAGCTGTACGGCGTGCCGCACATCCTCACTGCCCACTCACTCGAACCTCGTCGACCGTGGAAGGCCGAACAGTTGGGCGGCGGCTATCGCATTTCGTCGTGGTCGGAGAAGAACGCCGTCGAGTACGCAGACGCCGTCATCGCGGTCAGCGAGGGCATGGCGAAAGATGTGCTCGACGCCTATCCCCGACTCGACCCGAGCCGAGTTCATGTGGTGCGCAATGGAATCGACACGGAGAACTGGCATGCCGGCCCCGCAGCCGATGCCAACGATTCGGCCCTCGACGCAATCGGTGTCGATCCGAACAGACCGATCGTCGCCTTCGTCGGACGCATCACCCGGCAGAAGGGCGTCGGACATCTGATTGCCGCGGCACACCATTTCGATCCGTCGATTCAACTCGTGCTGTGCGCGGGCGCACCGGACACACCGGAGATCGCCGCCGAAACCGAGCGCGCAGTCGAAGAGCTCCAACGGACTCGTTCCGGCGTATTCTGGGTCCGCGAAATGCTACCGACCGAGAAGATCCGCGAGATACTCTCTGCTGCACAAGTTTTCGTGTGCCCATCAGTGTACGAGCCCCTCGGCATCGTCAACCTCGAAGCGATGGCGACCGAGACCGCAGTGGTCGCATCCGACGTCGGAGGCATCCCCGAGGTTGTCGACGACGGTGTCACCGGACGCCTGGTTCACTACAACTCGTACGAGCCTGCAGCATTCGAGCGCACCCTGGCACAGACGGTGAACGAGGTGGCCCTCGATCCGCAGACGGCCGCGACGATGGGCACGGCAGGCAGAGCACGAGCCGTCGCCGAATTCTCCTGGGGTGCCATCGCTCAGCAGACGGTCGAGGTCTACGAGGCCGCACTCGCCCGGCGGGCATAAACTCCGACCACGACGGACACCGTCACCTCGACGATGTCCGGCAGGGCCGCGATCGACTCCCGCCGCGACGCGTGCGTCGTGTGGCGCGCCGAGGGGCCCATCGCAACGAGGCTTTCGACGTCGATGTGGCCCAGGTGCATTTGGTACTCGACGCTCCGGCGGTCGAGCAGATCGAATTTCCCGGCGAGTGAATCACCGAGCCGTCGGGCCTTGTCCTCGTCGACGCCGATGAGGCCGAGAGTGCCGATCAATTCCTGCTGATGCCGGGCCGTCGGGGTCACGACAACCAACACCCCGTCAGGTTCGAGTACCCGCCTGAGCTCCACCGCATTTCGTGGCGAGAAGACACAGGTGACTGCCCCTGTCGATCCCGTGCGCACTGGCAGCCCCTGCCATACATCGGCAACGACCGATCCGATCGCAGGGTGTGCTTGCGCGGCACGACGAGCCGCCGCCTTGGACACGTCGATGCCGACGCCTCGTCCACCGGTTCGCTCGAGTACCGATGCAAGATAGTGCCCGCTGCCGACGCCGACTTCGAGGACTGTCTCGCGCTGACCGACGGCGTCGACCACCGCCTCCGACACAGGAGCGAAGTGCCCGCCGTCGAGAAACTGCGATCGCGCAGCGATCATCTCCGCCGAGTCTCCGGCGATCTTGCCCGCACTCCCGGGCAGGAGACTGACGTATCCCTGCCTCGCGACGTCGAAGGTATGTCCCCGGTCGCACAGGACAGTGCGGTCCTCCAGGTCGAGGTCGGCACCGCAGTGGGGGCAGATCAGTACGTCTATTACGTCGGACAGCATGCACCCGACCCCATCACGAAGCCCCGCCTACCGGATCGGCAAGCGGGGCTAGGCACAGAAACAGACGAGCAGTTAACCGGTGACGCCTTTCAGCTCTTCACCGAGTGCGGCTGCTTCGTCAGGGGTGAGTTCGACGACAAGACGTCCACCACCTTCAAGCGGCACCCTCATCACGATCCCTCGTCCCTCTTTGGTTGCTTCGAGGGGACCGTCCCCGGTCCGGGGCTTCATCGCCGCCATCCTCTGCTCCCTCCAGATCTGCGCCATCCTGCTCTGCGCGTCGGTCAAAAAAGATGTTCTCGCCGTGAGCGGCGATGTTCTCGAGTCCTATTCTTCCCTATGCAGGGCCATACCGGGAACCGGAGTCGGTATTCGGCGGTGTCACGAGGCAATCGGACAGGTGATCGTCCACCATTCCGGTGGCCTGCATCAACGCGTAGGCCGTCGTCGGCCCGAAGAATCGCAGCCCGCGGCGCTTGAGTTCCTTGGCCATCGACGTCGATTCCTCGGTCACTGCCGGCACATCCGATGCCGAAACGAGACGTCGAGGTCGGGGCGGTGGCGCGAAAGACCACAGTAACGAGTCCAAGTCGGTGTCGCGTAGATCGAGAATGACTCTGGCATTGCCGATGGCCGCCACGATCTTCGCGCGGTTCCGCACAATCGATCGGTCGGTCATCAATCGTTCGACGTGGTCCGCTCCGAACGAGGCGACCTTCTCGACGTCGAATCCCTCGAAGGCCGCACGGAAGTTCTCCCGCTTGCGCAGAATCGTGATCCAGGAGAGCCCCGATTGAAATGCCTCCAAGCACAACCGCTCGTAGAGTGCGTCACGGCCATGGAGCTCACGGCCCCATTCGGTGTCGTGATAGTCCCGGTACAGCTCGTCGTCGACGGCACCCCACGGGCATCGGAGTTTGCCGTCGGGTCCTTCGATCGCCGTCATCGTTCGTCGGCAGCGGCCGGCGCTTCGGCTGTGATCGGCGCTTCGGCTGTGATCGGCGCTTCGGCTGTGATCGGCGCTTCGATGGCGGCGAGCCTGGATCTGAGTAGGTCGATCTCAGCGCCCAATCTATCGAGCGCCCAATCGACCTCGCTCTGCTTGTATCCGCGCAGTGTCTGCTGAAATTTCAGCATCCGGACGTCATCCCCGGTCACCCCTTCGGCGGGCAGAACCGTCGCCGTCGTCCCTTCCGGGAGTGGCTCCAGTTCCTCACCGCGCCCGAATACGGCGCTCGCCGAGAAGAAGAGCAGGGCCGCGATGACGGCAATGATGACGACGTACATCAGGAGCGTCAGCATTGCTGAATGCTCTCATGCGGCCCTGCCCGTCACACGTGCAAGGTGTTGATGGCCGGTCGATCCGCCAGCGACACCTCGGTGGTGAACGGCACGAACGAGTCGCCGTCGACGCGGAACTGCATGAGACCGGCTCCCGAATCCACCATCCCGCACCGGTTCAGCATGGTCCCTACGATCTGTCGGCTCATCGCACCGAGTTCGACCAGAGGACGGTTGCGGTGCTTGCGTACACCGAGGTTGACCTGACCGATGGCGCTGAGGCCCAGCCGATCGTACGTGTCGAGCAGCAGCCCGATCTCCACGCCGTAGCCAGGCGCAAACGGTACCGAGGACAGCAATTCCCGCGTCCCGGCGTACTCGCCACCGAGAGGTTGGATGACGCCGGTCAGTTCGGGCCGGAGCGCGGCGAGCATCGGTCGCGCGACCAGCTCGGTGACTCGTCCTCCACCATTGGCGTCCTCGGTGCCGCTCGTGCGCAGCGGCCGGCGGTAATAGCCCTTCACGAGATGAATGCCGTCACGCATCAGAAGCGGACCCAGGAGCTTCGGTACGAACGCCGGATCCGGGTTGATGAGATCGGAGTCGACGAACGCAATGAGATCTCCGGTCGACGCCGCGACCGAACGCCACAGCACCTCGCCCTTTCCCCGGACCGGATCCAGCCCGGGAATTGCTTCCTCGCGGCTGATGACTCGCGCACCCGCCGCCGTTGCCCGCTCTGCGGTGGCATCGGTCGAACCGGAGTCCAGCACGATCAACTCGTCGACGAGACCGCCGAGCAGTGGATGGATCGTGTCCACCACCGCGGCGACGGTGTCTTCCTCGTTGAGCGCGGGCAACACGACCGAGACGGTGCGGCCAGCCTTGGCCGCCTCCAACTCCGCCAGCGACCACGACGGGGAATCCCAGCCGTTGGTGTCAGCCCACGATGTCGTCACGGTGGTTCGGTCGGCAAGCGTCATGCGAGACCCCTCACTGTCCGAGCCGGAATTCTCGTTCCCTGGATCGCCGCAACCATGTCTACGACTCTTCTGGTCGACGCAACCTCGTGCACCCGGAACATTCGGGCGCCGCCTGCTGCGGCCAATGCTGTCGCTGCCAATGTTCCCTCCAACCGGTCGGCGAGTTCTACACCTAGAGTCTCCCCGATGAAGTCCTTGTTGCTCAGCGCCATGAGCACAGGCCACCCGGTGTTTACAAGAACGTCCACGCGACGCAACAACTCGAGCCCGTGGAAGGTGTTTTTTCCGAAATCGTGCGTCGGATCGATCAGAATCGAGTCCTTCCGAACCCCCGCCGCGACAGCTTTTTCGGCCGCAGCCGCCACCTCTGAGACCACATCGGCAACCACATCGGTGTATCGAACACGATGGGGACGGGTTCTCGGCGTCGCGCCGCCGGTATGAGAACAGACGATGCCGACGCGTTCTTCGGCAGCAACGGCAACGAGGTCCGGATCGGCGCCCGCCCATGTGTCGTTGATCAGGTCGGCACCGACACCGCACGCGAGTCGAGCGACTTCGCTGCGCCACGTGTCGACGCTGATGAGCAGATCCGGGTACTCACCGCGGATCGCCTCGACGAACGGCACGACGCGTCGGATCTCCTCGGCGGCGTCCACTCCTGCACCGGGACCGGCTTTGACGCCTCCGATGTCGACCATGTCCGCGCCCTCTGCGACAGCCCGATGCACCGACGCCATCGCCGCGTCATCGGTGAAGTTCGCTCCCTTGTCGTAGAACGAGTCGGGAGTGCGGTTGACGATCGCCATGACCAGTGCGCGATCGTCGGGCACCGACTTGCCGCAGAGAAGGCTCATTCATCCATAGTGGCATTTCGGCGGATGTGCCCGAGTGCGATGGTGTCGGCTCCCACATTGGCCCAATGCCGGGCACCACGTCCGTCGTCGTCGAGTTCGATGACATGGAACTGCTCGATGGACACCGGTTCGCCGGAGGCGGGGACGCCGAACAGCGGCGAACCCGTGTGGGTGCCGCGCATCTCGACTCGCGCGGCGACGCGATCGCCTTCCCCGAACAGGTCTCCGATCGTGACGTCGAGGTCCGGCATCGCCGACCGGAACATCGCAATCGCCCCTTTCAGGTGTGCCGCCATGTTCGGTTCATCGGGGCCGAAGGCGTGCCGATCGACCGCAGTCGGCGCGAGAGCCGCGTCGACGGAAGAGAGATCACCCCGTCCGAATCCGTCCTCGAAAACACGACCCACTCGGGCTTTGGCCTGCTGAATATCCATGACGCCCCAATTCGTTCATGTGACACTCGGATGAATACGCATATACTCCGTCCGATGACCGAGAACGTCAAGAGGAACTACAACTCCGCGGTGCGACGGGAGCATGCCGAAGCCACTCGGTTACGCATCATCGAGGCGGCACGCACGCTCTTCCTCGCGAACGGCTACGCCAAGACTGCAGTTCCAGCCATCGCTGCCGCCGCCGAGGTGTCTCCGGACACCGTGTTCCACGTCTTCAAGAACAAGCGGACGCTGCTGCGGGAAGTGATCGATCTGGATATCGGCGGCGACAGTGACGGGACACCGATCATGCAACGCGCCCCTGCCCTCGCCGTGCGCGACGAACTCGACCAGCACACTCAGCTGCGCATCTTCGCGTCGGGGATTGCCCGCCAGGTTTCGCGAATTCGGGCGCTCGACGACATTCTCGTCGGCGCAGCTGCTGTGGACGAGGATATTGCGGCGCTGCGAAGCGACATTCAGGATCGCCAACGTCGGGCAGCGATGATGCAGATCGCCGAGTGGGTTCGAGCGCGCGGAGAATTGGCGGTCGATGTCGAAACGGCCGGCACGACGATCTGGGCATTGACCAGCCCCGAGATGCACCGGATGCTGTGCGAGCGGTCGGGCTGGACGACCGACCGCTACGCACAGTGGCTCGAGGTCACTCTGACCTCGAGTTTGCTTGTCAGCCCTTAGGGGCCTTACCTGCAGCGACCTCGTCGACGTAGCCGTCGTAGGCCTTGTCGTAGCCGCCCGACTTGCCGCGCAGTACGTACAGCTCGCTGTCGCCGTCCTCTTCGTACCCCAGCTTCCGCAGAGCGACCTTCTGGCTCTTGAACGTCGAGGTCGTCTCCAGACTCTCGACGACTCGGACGAACAGAGGTACCGCATACGTCGGAAGCTTGTCGTACAGATGCTCCGCGACGGCTTTGCCGTCGAAGATCTCTCCGTCTCTCAGTGTCACTGCAGCCATTCCTGCTTTGCCGTCGGTACCGTCGATGCCGACGCCGTAGACGACCGCGCCATCGACGGCCGGATGCCCGCCCAGAGCACCCTCGACCTGCGTCGTCGCTACGTTCTCGCCCTTCCAGCGGAAGGTGTCCCCGAGCCGGTCGACGAAAGCGACGTGCAACCAGCCCTGCTTCCGGACGAGGTCACCGGTGTCGAACCACTGGTCGCCGTCCTTGAATCCGTCACGGACCAACTTCTTCTCACTTGCCGCGTCGTCGGAGTAGCCGTCGAACGGCGCCCGATCGGTGACCTTCGACAGAAGCAGACCGACCTCACCGGTGCCCACCTTGCGCAGCTTTCCGTCCTGGCCACGCTTTGCTTTGCCACTCTCCTCGTCGTATTCGACGACTGCGTACGGCAACGGGCACACGCCTGCGGTCTTCTTCATGTTCAGCGCGTTGACGAACGCGATGTTGCACTCGCTGGCGCCGTAGAACTCGGCGACCCGCTCGATGCCGAAACGATCGGTGAACTCCTCCCAGATCTCGGGGCGGAGACCGTTGCCGACGACGAGCTTGACCGTGTTGTCGCGGTCGGTGTCCTTCTTCGGCTGAGTCAGCAGGTAGCGGCACAGTTCACCGATGTAGGTGAACGCCGTGGCCTTGTTCACCTTGATGTCTTGCCAGAAGTTGCTGACCGAGAACTGCTTGCCGATTGCCATCGTTGCACCACCGGCGAGCACCGAGGACAGCGTTACCGTCAGGGCATTGTTGTGATACAGCGGCAGACAGCAGTAGATGACGTCGTCTCCGCGCAACCGGACACCCATGTTTCCGAGCCCGGACATCGACTTGAGCCAGCGGAAGTGACTCATCAGAGACGCCTTCGGCATCCCAGTGGTGCCGGAGGTGAAGATGTAGAACGCCTTCTCCTTGGCTTGGATCTCGGACGTGACCGCCGGGTTGGCCGACGACTCCTTCTTCGCAAGTTCGGCGAGCTCGCGTAGCGGAATCACCGATCCCGCCTGCGGCGCTTTCTCCAGGGAGTCGAGAGCTTCCTGTGCGTCCTCGTCCAACACCAGAACCGTGGCGTCGAGAATTCCGAGGCTGTGCTCGAGTACGTCACCGCGCTGGTTGTAGTTGAGCATCCCCGCCGTGGCACCGAGCTTGACGGCGGCAAGCGCGGCGAACAGCGCCTCGGGACGATTCTTGCTGAGCACGCCTACGACGTCACCGCGCTTGACTCCGCGATCGATGAACACCCCTGCATATTGGTTGACCAGGGCGTTCGCATCGGTGTACGAAATCGACTCGCCTTCGAATCGCACAAAGGGATGACTGCCGCGCTTGGCAGCGGCGTCCTGGAACACCTGTCCGATGGATGCCTTGTGGTGCGGCTTGCGGGTGAACCCCGCCAAGCCCTTCAGCAGGCTCGGCACCTCCGTCACCATTTTCGGCAACGCGACCGCAAGGTCGGTCACTCCGATTTTCTGACGGGCATCGACAGCCATGAACTCCCCTTATGTGTCCGATGTGAGATTTCTTACCCTACTCCAGAGTAACAAGACTTCATAGGTCACCGCTGCTTCACTCCCGACGCGAGCAAGCATCGAGTGCGGCCTCGATCGTGACCGTTCTGACCAGCGCGTCCAGAGCCCGCTGCTGAACGAAACCCGTCGACGAGAGACTGTCGATCCACTGCAACAGACCCTCGAAATGCCCCACTGGATCCAGTAGCACCATGGGCTTGTCGTGCATGCCGAGGTAGCCGGCCGTCCACGTTTCGAACAGCTCCTCCAGCGTGCCGATGCCACCGGGAAGCGTGATGAACGCGTCGGCCCGATCCTCCATGATTCTTTTTCGCTCACGCATCGTGTCGGTGACGATCAGTTCGTCGGCATCGACGTCGGCGACTTCGCGATGCACGAGAGCCTTCGGGATGACTCCGACGGTGAAGGCACCCGCCGCCCGCGCAGACTCCGCGACGGCCCCCATCATCGACACGTTGCCGCCACCCGACACCAATCCCCAGCCCCGGCTACCGATCGCTGTCCCGAGCTCCCGGGCCAGTTCGATGAAAGAAGGATCCACCGGCCCCGAGGCGCAGTAGACACACACATTCCAACTCACAACTTCTCCCCCGTCGTACTTCGAATGATCTGCACTGCTTGTTCGACGCTGTCGGTGCAGTGAATGAGCTCGAGGTCCGAAGGCGACACCGTGCCTTCGGCCACGAGGGTGTTCTTGATCCAATCGATCAGCCCGGACCAGAACTCGGTGCCCAACAGGATGATCGGAAATCGGGTGATCTTGCCTGTCTGCACCAGGGTCAGCGCCTCGAACATCTCATCGAGGGTGCCGAACCCACCGGGAAGACACACGAACGCCTGAGAGTACTTGACGAACATCGTCTTTCGGACGAAGAAGTAGCGGAAGTTGATGCCCAGATCCACCCATTCGTTGAGACCTTGCTCGAACGGCAACTCGATCCCGAGTCCGATGGAGTACCCGTCGGCTTCACACGCACCGCGGTTCGCACCCTCCATCACTCCGGGTCCACCACCGGTGATCACGGCGAATCCAGCCTCGGCGAGGGCTTTTCCGAGTTCTCGACTGCGTTGGTACTGCGGATGGTCTTTCGCAATGCGCGCCGAACCGAACACTGTGACCGCTTTCGGCACCTCGGCGAGCGCACCGAACCCCTCCACGAACTCGCTCTGAATCCGCAGCACCCGCCAGGTATCGGTGTGAATCCAGTTTCCGGGTCCCCGCTGATCGAGCAATCGCTGATCCGACGTGGAAGTTTCCGAGTTTCGCCCCCGGCGTAGGACCACCGGCCCCTTGTGCTTGATCGCCTTCTCGTCGTCCATGCGGACAGGCTATCCGGCAGTCAGGTATCCCCGTAGGACGCGTGCAACATCGGTGATCTGCTCAGTCGGCACGCGTTCGTCGCGCTTGTGGGCCAGGTTCGGGTCGCCCGGGCCGTAGTTCACCGCTGGAATTCCGAGTGCCGAGAATCTGGAGACATCCGTCCAGCCGTACTTGGCACGGAACTGTCCGCCCGCGGCCGCGATGAGGGCAGACGCCGCAGGGGCACCGAGGCCCGGTAGCGCACCAGGTGAGGAATCGGTGACCTCGAAGCCGAGGGACAGTCCGTCCACGACCTCACGCACGTGCTCGATCGCCTGCTCGACAGTCCGATCCGGCGCGAATCGGAAGTTCACGTCGAGTTCCGCTGCATCGGGGACGACGTTGCCTGCCACGCCGCCCGAGATGCGGACTGCCGAAAGCCCCTCACGATAGACGCAACCGTCGATGTCCACTTGTCGCGCCGGGTAGGAGGCAAGCCGGTTCAGAACCGCTCCGAACTTGTGGATTGCATTGTCTCCCAACCAAGATCGAGCACTATGAGCGCGGGTTCCACTGGCCGAGAGCCGAACCCGCAACGTGCCCTGGCATCCTGCCTCGATGAATCCACCGGTGGGCTCGCCCAGAATTGCGACATCGGCCTGCAACCACTCGGGAAGTTCCCGCTCGATTCGACCGAGTCCGTTCTTCGACGCCTCGATCTCTTCGCAGTCGTAGAACACCAGAGTCATGTCGTGCACGGCGTCGGTGACGGTGGCTGCCAGATGCAAGAACACTGCATCGCCCGACTTCATATCGACGGTCCCGCAACCGTGGATGACGTCACCCTCGGCGTCGTCGTCGGTCCGACGGCTCGGCACGTTGTCGGCGATCGGCACGGTATCCAGGTGCCCCGCGAGCATGACGCGACTTTTCTGCCCTCGATTGGTGCGCGCGAGGACTGCGTTGCCACTGCGGACGATGTCGAATCCATCGGTCTGCGCACGCAATGCAGTTTCCACTGCATCGGCGATGACGGACTCGTCCTCGGAGACGCTGGGGATGTCCACCAGGGCTGCGGTCAGATCGATCGGGTCGGCGTGCAAATCCAGCTCAGGGTACGAACTCACCGAGCCAGTCTAGATCTCGGACTCCGGCGACCTCGTGCACCGCGCCGACGGGAGTCCCACTGCCGAGGATCTACATGACTCCCCGCCACCTGGCCTACGTGTACACCGTATTCTCGATAGCTGTGAGCGCACAGGGAGCATCCGCAATCGGCCTAGCCAACATCACCACCAGTGGAGTCGTTCTCGACACCTGGTACCCGAGCCCCGAACTCGGCGAGTTCGCCGACACCGGGACCACCCTGCTCGAGGGCTCCGACATCCCCGTCGAGCTCGCCGATCTCGTCGGGCCCGACACGGCGCGAGGAGTCGACGTCGTGGCCGTCCGCACCACGATCGCATCCATCGACGACGCACCGATCGATGCCCACGACGTCTATCTACGCCTGCACCTGCTCTCGCACCGACTCGTTCAGCCACATGGGGTGAACCTCGACGGTCAGTTCGGATTACTTGCGAACGTCGTCTGGACCAACTTCGGTCCCGCAGCCGTCGAAGGCTTCGAGACCGTCCGCGCACGGCTGCGCGCCCGCGGACAGGTCACCGTCTACAGCATCGACAAGTTCCCGCGGCTCGTCGACTACGTCGTTCCGACGGGTGTCCGCATCGCCGACGCCGATCGTGTGCGACTGGGTGCGCACCTCGCCAGCGGCACCACGGTCATGCACGAAGGCTTCGTCAACTTCAATGCAGGCACGCTCGGCAACTCGATGGTCGAGGGACGGATCTCGGCCGGTGTCGTAGTCGGGGACGGCTCGGACGTCGGTGGCGGCGCATCGATCATGGGCACGCTGTCCGGTGGCGGCAAGAATGTCATCTCCGTCGGCAAGAGTTGCCTGCTCGGCGCCAATTCGGGCCTCGGCATTTCCCTCGGGGACGATTGTGTCGTCGAAGCCGGTCTCTACATCACTGCAGGCACCAAGGTCACTGGCCCCGACGGCACCGTGGTGAAGGCTGCAACCTTGACCGGCCACAGCAACCTGTTGTTCCGACGCAACTCGGTATCCGGCGCCGTCGAGGTCGTGCCATGGAAGGGCACCGGCGTCGAGCTGAACGCGGCCTTGCACGCCAACGACTGACTGTGAAGGTTCTGTATACTTCCTGAGCGCTTCCATTCGGAAGTTTCCCGCGGCTTGTCGACCGGCCCGGACGTTGCACCACCGACGCTGACCACTACGGCGAGGGCAACTATGAGCGTGACGTTGGTACTGGGTGCAAGCGGTGGGGCTGGAGCGACCGCAACGACGGTCGGTCTCGCCAACGCGTGGGCGATCAGCGGCTCCGCAGCGGTGGCGGTCGACGCCACCGTCGGCGGAGGGGACCTGGTCGACCGCGCTGCCGACTACCGGGTCACGTCCTCGACGATCGAATCGGGCTTCCCCGACGGCGATCTGTCGGTGTCCAGTTCCGGCCTTCGCGTAGTGGGTCGGGCTTGGCTGGAGGCGACCGAACCTGATCTGCAGCGGATCGATTGGTACCTACGCCACAACTCCGATGCCTCGCTGTACGACTTGGGCCATCGCGCGTTCGGCCGCGACAGTGCACGACCACTGCGGACCGATCCGTCGGCAGCGATCGTGCTCGCCGTGTCTGCCCGTCCCGATGCCCTGAGTCGCGCTCGGACCGCACTCCAGACCATCTCGCTGACGATCGGCGAACGAGCGGTCCACCGGACCTCGGTCGTCTTGACGCATCAGGTTCCCGGTGCGCCCGTCGTCGATGTCGCCGAGCTGAGGAAGTGCCTTGCACGGCGTGCCGTCTCCGTCCACGAGATTCCATACGACCCTCATCTCGGTGCCGGGCTGACGATCACCGCCGCCGAACTGGCGCCCGGCACTGCCGCGGCCTACGAGCAGCTACGCGAACGAACCGTCGATGGGGAATGCGGCACAATGTCGGCGTGACGATACCGACGCCCCGCTTTCGACTCCCCGTCCTCGGCGACGTTCTGAGTATCGACGCAGACAAGCCCACACAGCGTGAACTCGAGATGGCAGCCGAACTCGGTCCGATCTTCGAGCGCAAGATCCTCCGTCACAGACTGATCGTCGTCAGCGGTGCAGATCTCGTCGCCGAGTTGAACGACGAGTCGAGGTTCGCGAAGTTCCTTGCGCTTCCACACCGTAAGCTTCGTGCGCTCGGCGGAGACGGACTGTTCACCGCATTCAACTCCGAACCCAACTGGGGAGCGGCACACCGAATTCTCATGCCCGGCTTCAGCCGCGAAGCGATGCGTCGATACCACCACGTCATGACCGAGGTCGCCTTTGAGCTGGTCGAGCACTGGAACACACGTACGGACACCTCGGTCGACGTGACCGCCGACCTCAACAAATTGACGCTCGAGAACATGGCCCGAGCCGGATTCGGCTACAGCTTCGACGCTTTCGCTCGCAACGACGACGCGTTCGTCGCGGCAATCGTTCGGATCCTCGGCTATGTCAATCGCACGTCGAACGATATGCCGTTCATGCGCGCTTTTCGTCGTGGGGATCGCATCCGCAACGACCGCGACATCGCCTACGTGCACGGCGTCGTCGACGAGGTGATCGAAAAGCGTGTACTCGACGACACTCGCCACGACGATCTGCTGGACCTTATGCTTCACACCCCGGATCCGGAGACCGGCGAACTGTTGGACCGAGTCAACATCCGCCATCAGGTCCTGACCTTCCTGGTCGCCGGAAACGAGACGACGGCCGGGACCCTTGCTTTCGCGCTGTACTTCATCGCCACGCATCCCGATGTCGCCGCGAAAGTTCGCGCTGAGGTCGATGCCCATCACCGGTCTGCAGAAACGATCTCCTACGACGATGTCTCGAAGATGCGCTACACCCGCAGTGTCGTCGACGAAACTCTGCGGCTATGGCCGTCGGCACCTGGATATTTCCGGAAAGCGCGTGAGGACACCTCGCTCGCGGAGGGTCGATACCCGATGAAGGCAGGGGAATGGGCCTTCGTGCTGACTCTCGGGCTCCACCGCGATCCGGTATGGGGTGCGGACCCGGGACTATTCGATCCGGATCGATTCTCCTCCGAACGAGCACAATCGCGTCCCGCGCAGGCTTACCGCCCGTTCGGAACCGGCATGCGGGGCTGCATAGGCCGGCAGTTCGCACTACACGAATCGGTGCTGACGCTTGCAGAATTGGTGCGCGCCTTCGATTTCGAGCTGGAGGACGGGTACGAACTGAACGTGCAGGAGTCGCTCACGCTCAAGCCGCAGAACATGCGGATGAAAGTCGTGCCGAGGTGACCGCCTCGAGTCCGGAATGGACGCTGATCGAAACTTTGGTCCCCGGCACGATAGGTGTGGTCGCCAAAGGGGGACACCCCAAGAGTCTGCATGAATCGCTGTCGCTGCAGCGGCTGTCGCCCGACCCGAAGATCGCGGTCGAGCCGTTTCTCACCCGAGCGATCGGTGCCCGCGGCCCGTACGAAGAAACGATCGACATTCGCAACCGTGGTGGATCGACGACGTACCGGCTGCTCGCCAGGCCTGTGATGGGCCCGACCGGAGCCGTCCACGCTCTGCAGATGTGGATCGGCCCCGCAGACCGCGACCCCGGTCCGCCGAGAACAGCGTCGGGGGTGAGCTGGCTGCTCGACCGCGGCGTGATCGCCCAAACCCTCGAAGCATCGCTGATGTCGGGGGTGGAACCGGAAGCGCATGTTCCGGAGCGGACGCCCGCCGAGTACTACGCGAAATCGATTCGGTTCGACGACACCGCAGGCCTGTTCACGCTTTGCCTTGCACCCACGGAGGGTGGCGCCTGGGAAGGATCGTTCTCGGTCCTGCACGCCGACGGTCGCGTCATGCGGTGGCACTGTCACGCGCGCGCCTGCCTCGAACCGGGAGAGGTCGGCGTGCGCGTGCTCTGGCACGACGTCACCGACACCGTCGACCCGGACAAACCGATTCTCGACGTGCTGGCGCGCCAAAGCGGAATGGATGCGCTTGGCATCTATCCCGCGCTACTCGTTCCGCGGCGGGGGTATCTCGCGATGTGGCTCTGCGACACACCAGCTCCGTGGGTGCAGTGGCGTGACGTCTCCTCCGGGAACGACGTCTTTCATCCCGACGACCGAGTCATCGTTTCGGAAGCACACTCGCGGTTGCTCGACGGCGGGAACCACGAGGAGATCACTGTCCGCACCAGGGCTGCAACCGGGCCCGAGGTGTGGATCGCGACGCGCATGCGCATCTCGCTCTATCCAGGCGATCTGGGCGAACATCTCGCGGTCGTCGACATGTACCGGGACTAGCCGATCGACTCGAGCGATTCGAGCGTGCGCACCACTGCCCGAGCCGCTTCGGCGCCCTTCTTCGCAAGATGATTCGCAAAGAACTCGTTGTGGTCGGCATGCTCGTGAAAGTGGTGCGGCGTCAACACAACAGAGAAGACGGGAACGTCGGTATCCAGCTGCACGCGCATCAGACCGTCGATCACTGCCGTCTCGACGAACTCGTGTCGATAGATGCCGCCGTCGACTACAAGTGCTGCCGCGACGATTGCGGAGTACCTACCCGTCCTCGCCAACCGCTGGGCGTGGAGCGGGATTTCGAACGCGCCCGGCACCTCGAAGAGATCGACATCGCTGCCGAATTCCTGCACGAATCCTTCACGTGCGCGATCGACGAGATCTTTGTGCCAGGTGGCTTGAATGAAGGCTACGGTTCCAGGCATGTCGTCCGTCACTCCTGTAAATTCTAGTGGTCGAGTAGATCGAGAGTTTTCTCATCCGGCTTGCCGCCGAAGTACTTTTGGAGAATCTTGCCGAAGATCGGATCGGTCGGGGCTGCTTCGGCGAACAACGTAATCGACGAGTGCAATTTGAGATCATCGGGGTACCCGAAGATCTCGGCGACGCTCCGTCCATCCACCTTTTCCACGAGCGCGGCGGCCTGGTGCAGACGCGGACCGAGGACTTCGTGCTCGACGTACAGCTGCGCCTCGGTCAGATCCGCGAGGGCGTAACGCTGCGCAGTGGCACTGAGACCGAGTCCGGCAAGTTGCGGGAAGACGAACCACATCCAATGTGTGCGTTTGCGCCCCTCCTTCAGTTCGCTGCGCACCGCCGACCAGACCGGATCCTGTGCGTCGACGAATCGTTGCAAGTCGTAGTCGCTCATCCTGCTCGCACTCTCCTGGAATCGATGATGCCGGTGTCGAAGCCCGCCAAGTGCAGGCCACCGTGGAATCGGGCATGTTCGATCTTCAGGCATCGATCCATCACGACGTTCAGTCCTGCGTCCTCGGCGTCGCGTGCGACCTGCTCGTGCCACAGCCCGAGCTGAAGCCAGATCGTCGTGGCCTTGGCTTCGAGAGTTTCCTCGAGAACCACAGGAAGGTCGTCGTACTTGCGGAACACGTCGACCAGATCGGGGGCCTTCGGGAGGTCGGACAGCGTCGGATACACCGTGACGCCCTCGATCTCGCTAACTGTCGGATTGACCAGAAAGATCTCGTAGTGACTCGTCGACGACAGGTATCGATTGACGAAATAGCTTGCTCTGGAGGCATTCTTGGAGGCGCCGACGATCGCCACCGTCTTTGTCTCACGCAGGATCCGCTGACGCTGCTGGGCCGAAGGGCCCTCCCACGAACGCGCCGTCATGACCGCTCCTGTCCGGTCGCCGATGTCAACGCTTGGTCCAGATCCCACAGTAAGTCCTCGACATCCTCCAGTCCGACACTGATTCGAACGAGTTCCGGTCCGACGCCCGCTCCGCGCAATTGTCCGTCGGTGAGCTGGCGATGCGTCGTGCTTCCAGGATGGATGACGAGTGTCCGCACGTCACCGATGTTGGCAACGTGGCTTGCGATCTGCACGCTCTCCACGAACTTCTGGCCGGCTTCACGACCGCCGAGGACCCCGAATGCGAACACTGCACCGGGCCCCGACGGGAGGTACCGCTCAGCCCGATCGTGGTGCGGATGGCCGGGCAAACCTGCCCACTTCACGTAGTCGACGCGGGAGTCGGCATCGAGCCAGGTTGCAACTGCTGCGGCGTTCGCCACGTGTGCGTCCATCCGTTGAGGCAGTGTCTCCACACCCTGGATCAGCGTGAACGCGGACTGGGCAGACAGTGATCCACCGATGTCGCGAAGTTGCTCACTGCGAAGCTTCGTCAAGAAGCCGTATTCCCCGAAATTGCCCCACCACGACAGGCCACCATACGACGCGACGGGTTCGGTCATGTGCGGGAACTTCCCACTGCCCCAGTCGAACCGACCGGACTCGACGACCAACCCTCCGAGCGTCGAACCATGACCCCCGAGAAACTTCGTCGCCGAATGCACGACGATGTCCGCGCCGAACTCGATCGGCCGGCACAACCACGGTGTCGCCATCGTTGCGTCCACCACCAGCGGGATCTTGTTCTCGTGTGCGACCGCAGCGAGGCCATCGAGGTCGGCGATCTCGCCCGAAGGGTTACCGATGACTTCGACGAAGATCAACTTGGTTCGATCGGTCACGGCGGCAGCAAAATCACTTGGATCCGTGCCCTGTACGAACGAGGTGTCGACGCCGAACCTCCGCAGCGTCACGTCGAGCTGGGTGACCGTTCCGCCGTACAACCCCGCAGCAGCGACGATGTGGTCACCGCTACCTGCCAAGGCCGCGAACACGGCGAACTCGGCAGCAAGGCCACTGGCAAAAGCCACCGCACCGATGCCGCCCTCGAGGCTCGCGACACGTTCTTCGAGAGCGGCCACGGTCGGGTTCGCTATCCGGCTGTACACGTTGCCGTATTTCTGCAGAGCGAAGAGATCTCCGGCATCGGCCGCGTTCTCGAAAACGTAACCGGCCGTCGAATGGATCGGTACGGCGCGCGAACCCGTCGACGGGTCGGGTCGAGCACCTGCATGAATTGCGCGCGTACGCAGGCCGAACGACCTCTCGCTCATCTGTCGGACCGTTTCGACAGAGGTGTGGAGTACTCGGCCGGCTCGGCATCGACGGCATGGCTGGTAGCCGTCGTGACCGAACCCAGATGTGACAGAGCTGTGGACATAGCTGTCCCCTTCGTAAGCGCTTGTGAACCGGACCGATTGGTTGGATCAGAACCGGCAACAACCGGAAGTGCACACGAGGGCGAAATCGACAGTGCGACGCCTGACAAGCACTACGGCTGTCACATGAGTCGCGGTCACGAGTGCGACAGTAGCAGCATCACCGGAAGGCCTTCGCGTCCACCGGCATCGCCAATGTGGTGAGGTCCCCGTTGTCGGCGGACCTCACCACGACCGGCATGTCAGTGCCGCTGATATCGATCATCACGTCCGGCCCCAGCGCCGACGCTACTGCCGGATACAAAGTGGTCACCTCGAAGGCCAGGTCGACCGGCCCTCCCGTGATCGTCGCCTCGATGTCCGAATACACGGTCGAACCCGGTGCCGAGACCCGTACGCGGTCCTCCCCCACCGCGACAGTCAGATACTTGTTCTCCTGGTTTTCGATCGACTTCTGCAGTGCAGTCTTGGACAGCACGACGCGGGTCGACACCGCCGGCAGCGAGTTCAGCATGGACCGATAGTCCGGAAACTCCTCCTGAAGTGTTCTGCAGTGTCGGTCGGCAGGTTGGAAGTCGACACCGGACGGTCCGATGCTCAGGTTCACCCGATGCTGTTGCCGAACCGCGGTAAGGGCGGACCGGAGATCGTCGCCGTCGATGAGCGCAGACCAGGTCGACGAAAACTCCTGTGCCACTTGCATCGTGCGGGTCGACAGCCTGAAACGATCGGTGGCAGTGAGAGTCAGAATGTCGTCCTGTGCCTCCAGATACACCCCGGCCAGCACTGGATGGTCGGGGTCGTGCGCTGTTGCAGTGAGGATCTGCTCGACGGCGTTGGCGAAGACCGGTCCGTTCAGGGTAATCATGGTTTTCCCTTTCTCGATGTGGAGTGCTGCACGTATGTGGGCTGCTGCCTGTCGAGCTCGGTGCGCGTCGTCGAACAGAGTGTTGACGTGCTCATCGATGTGCGTGGTGTCGCCGGCGAGGACGCGCGATACCTTGTCCAGCGGCATATCGATCTCTCGAAGGCGCCTGATGGTCACTGCCTGCTCGACTTGTTCGGGTGCGTAGTAGCGATAGCCGGTCGACTCGTCCACCCACGCCGGCGGCAGCAGCGACGAATCTGCGTAGAAGCGCAGCGAGCCAGGTGTCAATCCCGTTGCGCGAGCGAAGGCTCCGATGGTCATCAGTTCTGATGTGGTCACTCG
Organism: Rhodococcus sp. FG69; assembly: GCF_057808915.1. Lineage (NCBI taxonomy): Bacteria > Bacillati > Actinomycetota > Actinomycetes > Mycobacteriales > Nocardiaceae > Rhodococcus > Rhodococcus sp. FG69. The sequence goes on from NZ_JBMDIX010000034.1 coordinate 69,677, forward strand.
TTCATCCTCGGGTCTCGGGTAACCCGAAGGTCAAGTACGCGGTCGTAGTTCGGGTGGGCTGAAGTAGTTGTTGCCGTGTGGGTCGGTGGTGCG
>NZ_JBMDIX010000035.1:0-68945 GCF_057808915.1 Rhodococcus sp. FG69
TGGAGCCTGCGGAATGACCCGAAGGTTTGTGTGGTGGAGCCTGCGGAATGACCCGAAGGTTTGTGTGGTGGAGCCTGCGGAATGACCCGTAGGTCACGGATGCGGAGGTAGGGCACGTGTCAGTCAGGCAGATCGATGAGGACGGTGAGGCGGTTGCACCCGGCGATGTGGTTGCAGTCGGAACCGGCAACACTTTCGATCAGCCGCGGGCCGAAGCGGCCGTTCGGGAACTTCTGATCGCGGTTGGCGAGGATCCCGATCGCGCAGGGCTCGTCGATACTCCTGCCCGGGTTGCACGCGCGTACCGAGAGATGTTCGGCGGTCTGTACACGGACCCGGATTCGGTGTTGAACACGACTTTCGACGAAGGTCACCAGGAACTCGTGCTCGTTCGCGACATTCCGATGTACTCGACATGTGAGCACCACCTCGTGTCGTTCCACGGTGTGGCACATGTGGGGTACATCCCGGGTAGCAGCGGAAAGGTGACCGGGCTGTCCAAGCTGGCACGCGTTGTCGATCTCTACGCCAAACGGCCTCAGGTGCAGGAGCGGTTGACCAGTCAGGTGGCCGACGCCGTGATGCGCAAGCTGGATCCACGCGGCGCGATCGTGGTGATCGAGGCCGAACACCTTTGCATGGCGATGCGCGGCATCCGCAAGCCTGGGGCAAGCACGACTACGTCCGCTGTCCGAGGCCTGTTCCAGTCGAGTGCAGCGTCGCGTTCCGAGGCGTTGGATCTCATCCTGCGCAAATGACGCTGCCAGTCACGGTTCCCTCCGGCCCAGTCGTGATGGGGGTTCTCAACGTCACCGCCGATTCGTTCTCGGACGGAGGACGCTATCTCGACGTCGATGCTGCGGTCGCGCACGGTGTCGAACTACACGGTCTGGGTGTCGATATCGTCGACGTCGGCGGAGAATCGACCCGTCCGGGCGCCGAGCGGATTGATCCGGGAGTCGAGGCCGATCGGGTGGTTCCCGTCATCAGAGAGCTCAGTGCTCGTGGCATTCCGACGAGCGTGGACACGATGCGTGCCTCGGTCGCGGCCGCCGCCGTCGAGGCTGGAGTGTCTATCGTCAACGACGTTTCGGGCGGACGCGCCGACCGGGACATGGCGGCCGTCGTCGCCGACGCCGGTATTCCGTGGATCCTGATGCACTGGCGTTCGGCCCGGGACTATGCCCACACCGGTGCCGCCGAGCAGTACGACAACGTGGTCGCCGACGTTCGTCGTGAGCTTCTCGAACAGGTCGATCACGCACTGGAAGCAGGTGTGAAGCCCTCGAACATCGTGCTCGATCCCGGCCTCGGTTTCGCCAAGACCGCTCGTCACAACTGGCAGCTGCTCCATGCGATTCCCGTGTTCGTCGAGTTGGGAATGCCGGTGTTGATCGGGGCCTCGCGTAAGCGCTTCCTCGGATCTCTACTGGCGACGGACGGCGTTCCGCGTCCGCCGGACGGACGGGAGATCGCAACCGCGATCGTCTCGGCGTTGGCGATCGCGGGCGGCGCGTGGGGCGTGCGGGTGCACGACGCCCGCGCGACTCTCGACGCGCTGGCCGTCGTAGAGGCATGGCAGGAAGGCGGAAGATGAGCGATCGAATCGAATTGCGCGGGCTCAAGGTTCGTGGACATCACGGTGTCTTCGATTTCGAGAAGCGAGACGGCCAGGATTTCGAGGTCGACATCATTGTCTGGATGGACCTGAAGAAGGCAGCCGCCACCGACGACCTGACGGCGACGATGCACTACGGCGAGCTCGCACAGGCTGCAGCTGCGATCATCTCCGGTCCCGCGCGAGATCTCATCGAGACCGTCGCTGCAGAAATCGCCGACGACGTGATGAAGGACGACCGGGTCGACGCGGTCGAGGTCACGCTGCACAAGCCGTCGGCTCCGATTCCGCTCGAATTCGCCGACGTCGCAGTGGTGGCGCACCGCACTCGGGCAGGCGCATGACGCGCGTCGTCCTCTCGATCGGCAGCAACGTCGGAGATTCGCTCGCCCACCTCCGGTCCGTCACCGCCGAACTCGGGCCGCACCTCGTCAGTGCATCGGCAGTGTTTTCGTCGGAGCCCTGGGGAGGAGTCGAGCAGCAGGACTTCCTCAACGCCGTCGTCGTGGCCGACGATCAGGCCCGCGGACCGTACCAGTGGCTCGAGTTCGCGAGGGAGCGGGAGGAGGCGGCCGAACGCGTTCGCGTCGTCCGGTGGGGACCTCGAAGTCTCGATGTCGACATCGTCGTCTGCAGAGCACTTCTGGGCGACGACCTGGTCAGCGCCGACCCCGAGTTGCTCTTACCCCATCCGCGCGCTCACCAGCGGGCCTTCGTTCTCACGCCGTGGTTGGACGTCGAGCCCGACGCAACTCTGACGGTCGGTGACGACGCCCGCAGTGTCTCGGCGTGGCGTGCATCGCTCACCGACTCCGAACGCGCGAGCGTACGACGGACCGACATGACGCTGGACACACTCCGTTGAACGAGATGAAGACGACCCGAGTGTTGGACCTGGTCGGCCTTGCGGTCTTCGCGGCGGTTGCGATGTGGTTGCTGGTGCGCTCGTTCTACGGTTCGCTCCCGCCGATTTCGATGCTGGCTGGGGCGTCGCTGTATCCGATCGCACTGGGCGAACTGGTCCTTGGGTTCGTCGTTCGATCTCGGATCGGTGGTAGCCGAGTCGGCGACGGTCCGCAGCAACTGCACCCGATCACCGCAGCACGGGCTCTTGCACTGGCCAAAGCGTCGGCTCTGGTCGGGGCAGGCGTGACCGGAGTATGGATCGGGTTTCTGCTCTACGTGGCGCCGCGGGCTGCGACGGTTCGAGCTGCTTCCGACGATGTGGGCGGGGCAATCGTGGGCCTCGTCGCGGGCCTCGCGCTCGTCGGATCCGCGCTGTGGCTCGAACAATGCTGCCGAACACCCAAGGACGGATCCGGCGAGCCGCGGTGAGACGGGCACTCTTGCGGTGGTACGCCGCTGATGAGCGAAAATTTGCGACTCCTGTAGCGAACCGCAATCGAGGTTGACCTTTACCCGGCGATTCGCCAGCTACGCTGGTTGGCATGACCGAACAGACTCGCGCGAAAGCCGGCCGTCGCTCGCGGCGCAGCGCGAGCCAACTGTTCATCGCCGCGCTCGTCATGTTCGGGATAGCCGCGAGTGTTCTTCTATTGTTCAGCGAGAACGTTCAGTGGCTTCGTGTCGGCCTGGTGTCGGCGCTGTGGGCCGCGATAGTCGGTGCCTTCGCGATGACCAAGTACCGGCGGGAGTCCGTCGCAGACCAGACGAAGGCCAAGGACTTACAGACCGTGTACGAGCTACAGCTCGCACGCGAGATCTCCGCGCGCCGCGAGTACGAGCTTGGTGTCGAAGCTCGGGTCCGGAGTGAAGTACAGGTCGAGACCAGCGAGATCGCGGCGCTACGTGCAGAGCTCGCTCACCTCCGGAACAACCTGCAGATGCTGTTCGACGGCAACCTACCGACCGAACGCGTCGCCCTGCGCGCGGAAGCGACCAGGATGGCCGAACTCGGCGGCAGTCGGAACTACGACAGCTATCAACCCGCGCCGTCGGGGCTGTATGTGCCGGGACGACCGAGTGCGGCGGGCCCGCACGAGCCAGAGCTGTCCAACGGTGCAGATGAAGGACCGGTCGGCTCGGTGCCGGGCCTGGCCACCCCGTACGACGAACCCGTCACCGCAGAAACCTCGGTCGTGTACTCGGATGCATCGAACGGTCACGAACCGACTCGCAACTACTACTCGGAATCGACGAGAGTGACCCCCGCTCGACGTCCCGAGCCACGAGTACCTGGTGGCGGCCGACGCACCCCGACGCCGCCGCGTGCGTCAGGACCCGCACCAGGGCCCGTGACCTCTGCTGGCACGGATGCTGCCGACGACGGCGAAGCAGTAAATTACGACGAACCGCTGAATTACGGCGAAGCTGCCGACTACGACAGTGGTGTCGACGACGCCGGTGAGGTGCAGGCACCGGAGAGCAGTCCGGCGAGATCGTGGGACGACTACGCCATGGAATCCGACCCGCCACCGCCCTTCGAGCAGGCGGACGCTGCCGAAGAAGACTTCCCCGGGACTGCGAGCGACGACGTGTCGTCGCAGGCGCTGCCGGACTACGTCGATCCGGCACCGGCTCCCGACCCCGAGCCGGTCAGCGCCTCCGAGTCCTCGTCCGGACAGTGGGATCTCCCCGAGCCTGCACCGCGCCGTCGACGTCGGGCTGACCCGGACGCTGCGGCGAACTCGGGAGCGCACTCCAACGGCCGGTCCGTGGCGGAAATCCTCGCTGGACTTCAGACGGGCGAGAGTGAACCGACCGAGCGTCGGCACCGCCGCCGCGCCGACTGACACCTACGGGCGAGACGACGTCGGGCCAGAGTGAAATAGATCACCGGTTACTTCGTGGCCGCGGCACACCCGTGCCGCTATCCTTCCTGCAGGACGTCTGGTACCCGCCGAGCGGGACTGGAACGAACGAGAGGACTTTTCAGTGACCTCACCTGAGCTCACTGCTGACCCTGCACCCGCGCGTTTGACGGTAGGAATCGTCTCTGCCGGACGTGTGGGTACAGCCCTCGGCGAGGCTCTCGAGCGCGTCGGGCACCTGGTGGTCGGTTGTGCAGCGGTATCGGAGGCTTCGTTGCGCCGCGCGCGGACGCGGCTTCCCGACTCGCAGATCCTGCCGATCGACGAGGTCGCCACCCGCGCCGAACTGCTCGTGCTCGCCGTTCCGGACACGGAGCTCGCATCACTCGCCGCCGGGCTGGCAGCGACGGGGGTCATCGCACCGGGCAAGCTCGTCGTACATACTTCCGGCGCCAACGGAATAGGCGTGCTCGAGCCACTGGCGGCTCTCGGGGCGATCCCACTCGCCATCCACCCTGCGATGACTTTCACCGGGCACCCCGAGGACACCGATCGACTGGCCCACGCGTGTTTCGGAATCACCGCGGCCGACGAGATCGGATACGCCGTCGCCCAGGCGATCGTGCTGGAACTGGGCGGGGAACCGGTCCACGTAGCAGAAGCGAACCGTGCGCTCTATCACGCAGCCCTCGCGCACGGATCGAATCATCTCGTCACTCTGATCGCCGATGCAGTCGACGCTCTGCAGGTGGCACTCGACGGACCTGGATTCCCAGGTATGGACACCGACCCGGACTGGGAGCGTGGCCCGCGGACTGGCCGTGAAACAGAAGTCGCGCAACGAGTCCTGGCTCCACTGGTGACTGCGGCTCTGGAGAACGCGCTGCAGCGCGGGCAATCGGCGCTGACCGGTCCGGTTGCGCGTGGCGACCTGGACGCCGTGCGCACTCACCTCGACGTGCTGGGGGCGGTGGATCCTCGAATCGCGGCCGGATACCGGGCGTTGTCTCTTCGGTCGGCACAACGGGTCGGAGCCTCGGCCGAACTCCTCGACTTTCTGAAAGGTGATCGATGACGCTGGCAGGTAGCTTCAAGGCGGGTGAAACGACCGTCCACCACGACCCAGTGGTGGTGAACTCGGTGTCGAAAGCTCTTCGGGCCGTGGGAAAGACGGTGTCCTTGGTGCCGACCATGGGTGCGTTGCATGCCGGACACATCCATCTCGTCCGCCAGGCAAAGCGGACCGGTGCGGTGGTCATCGTGTCGATCTTCGTCAACCCGCTGCAGTTCGGTGCCGGTGAAGACCTGGATGCGTACCCGCGGACGCTCGACGCGGACGTGGAACTGCTGCGCGCGGAGGGAGTCGAGCTTGTCTTCGCGCCCTCGGCTGCCGATATGTATCCATCGGGTCCGCGGACGACTGTCCTTCCTGGTCCGCTCGGCAGCGAGCTCGAAGGTGCGAGCCGGCCGACGCATTTCGAAGGAATGCTGACCGTCGTCGCGAAACTGCTGCAAATCGCTGCGCCCCACGCCGCCTACTTCGGCGAAAAGGACTACCAGCAACTGACGCTTATCCGGCAGATGGTGCGGGACTTGAACTTCGACGTCAAGATCTTCGGTGTTCCGACCGTTCGGGAGCAGGACGGGCTGGCATTGTCCTCGCGCAATCGTTTCCTCGACGCGGACCAACGGAATGCTGCTGTGGTCCTGTCCGCTGCCCTCGTGGCGGGTGCGCATGCGGCGGCCGGGGGAGCGCCGGCAATCCTGGCCACGGCGCGTGGGGTTCTCGATGCTGTGGCCGAGGTGAAGGTCGATTATCTCGAACTTCGGGGAGTAGATCTCGGCCCTGCTCCCGAATACGGCGACGGTCGACTGCTCGTGGCGGCCAAGGTCGGAACCACACGATTGATCGACAACGTGGGGGTCGCCGTGGGCACCGGTTTCTTGGCAGGAATGGAGCATACGGAATGACGAGATCGACCAATTCATACGTTTCGAGGGTTCAGGAGAGAATATGTTCCGCACGATGATGAAGTCGAAGATCCATCGGGCAACGGTGACTCATGCCGACCTGCACTACGTGGGATCGGTAACCGTCGACCAGGATTTGATGGAGGCCGCCGATCTGCTCGAAGGAGAGCAGGTGACCATCGTCGATATCGATAACGGTGCCCGTCTGGAAACCTACGTGATCACCGGCGAGCGTGGCAGTGGCGTCATCGGAATCAACGGTGCAGCAGCACATCTGGTCAACCCGGGTGATCTGGTCATTCTGATCGCCTATGGCGTGATGGACGAGCAGGAATGCAAGGACTACGCGCCGCGGGTCGTGTTCGTCGACGAGAAGAACCGTCCGGTCGAGTTGGGCAGCGACCCAGCGCATGCGCCGGAGGGGTCCGGCCTGATCACCCCTCGCACGTTGCGTGCCGACTCCGTGCTGGTGTAGCGATGCTTCTCGCGGTCGACATTCGCAACACGTCGACGACACTCGGGCTGTTCAGTGGTAGTGGCGATCATGCGAAGTTGTTGCGCGACTGGCGAATGCGAACCGATCCTCGGGTCACCGCCGATGAACTGGCGCTCATGTTGCGTGGACTCATCGGTGCCGAAGTCGATCAGATCACCGGAGTGTCGGCGCTATCCACGGTGCCGTCGGTGCTGCGTGAGACGCGGACGATGCTCGGTCGGTATTGGGAGCATGTTCCCCACGTCGTCGTGGAACCCGGTGTGCGAACCGGTGTCCCGCTGCTCGTGGACAATCCCAAAGAGGTCGGTGCGGATCGGATCGTGAACACCCTTGCGGCGCACGATCTATACGAAAGTGCATGCATAGTAGTCGATTTCGGGACGACGACCTGTGTGGACGTCGTATCGGCGAAAGGTGAGTTCCTCGGTGGTGCGATCGCGCCCGGCCTCGAAATTTCGACGGCGGCAATGGCGTCGAGATCGGCGGCGTTGCGTGAAGTCGAGCTGATGCGTCCGCGATCGGTAGTCGGAAAGAACACGGTCGAGTGCATGCAGGCAGGCGCAGTCTTCGGGTTCGCGGGCCTGGTGGACGGTCTCGTCGGGCGAGTCAGACGTGAACTGCCCGAGTTCGCGGGCAATGACGTCGCGGTCATCGGAACCGGCGACAGTGCACCGCTGATCATGGCCGAGAGCTCGGCGATCGAGCACCACGAACCGGACCTGACGCTCGAGGGACTGCGGTTGGTCTTCGAGCGCAATCTCGCCAAAAGACGCGTGCGCTAGCGCTCGGAGCGCGCCTGTGTAAGAATCTTCAGCGTGATGACGTGCATGGGACCCCAGGAGTGTTGTCGAGGCTGACCGCTGCCTCGTTCAATTACCGACCCTGGAGTAGTCCCTGTGCTGTCCACACCTGTCTTTGCTGGACCCGTCTTGTCCAGACCCGCTTCTTTCAGATCTGCGTCCGCCAGAGCTGGCTCATCGAGATCCGCCTCGTCGCCGCGGCTCACGCTGCCGACCCGGTTGCGACCCCATGACCTGCTGCGCATCACCGACCAGGGCGCCTCGGAGGTTCTCGACGGCCGGTTCGACCACCTCCTTCCCGACGGTGGGGTCTGGCCCACCGAGGAACGCTGGGCAACCCGGCTGCACACCGACGACGACGTAGACGTCTGGCTCATCAGCTGGGTCGTAGACCGTTCGACCGAACTGCACGACCACGCCGGGTCGCTCGGTGCACTGACGGTGCTGAGTGGATCACTCGTCGAAAATCGTTGGGCGGGTGAAGAGCTCAAGCGTCGTCGTCTCGACGCCGGAGATCAGGCGTCGTTCCCGCTGGGGTGGGTCCATGATGTGATGCGGGCCCCCGCACCCGACATCTCGGTGCCTGACTCGCTGGAGCCGACGTTGAGCGTGCACGCTTATTCACCGCCGCTGACGGCGATGTCGTACTACGAAGTGACGGACAGTTCCTCGCTTCGAAGAACCCGCACCGAGCTGACCGACGAACCCGAAGGGCCTTCGAAATGACCATCGCCCGGATGCTGGAAGAAGCACGCGCCAAGATCGACCGCATCACGGTCTTCGAGTTGCGCGACGCCGTCGCCCGTGGGGCGATCGTCGTCGACATCCGACCGCAGGCGCAGCGAGCCGTCGAAGGAACGCTGCCGGGTGCGTTGGCGATCGAGCGCAACGTCCTCGAGTGGCGGCTCGATCCGACTTCGGACGCGCGCTTGGTTACGGCAGTCGATCACGACATCGAATGGATCGTCATCTGCTCCGAGGGATACACCTCCAGCCTCGCGGCGGCGTCGCTGCAGGAACTCGGGTTGCACAAGTCCACCGATCTGGTCGGCGGATACAAGGCGCTCAAGTCTGCCGGCCTGCTCGGTGTGCTGACTCAGGCCGCGCATTGCGTGCGTGAGGCCGAGGCGATCTCGGCGCACTGAGATCACCTGGGCCCAGCGGTAGCGATTCTGGTTTGACGGACGTGGCAGATAAAGTGTGCGTCTGTGACTGACGCAGCTGCCCCGACGATCGACGACACTCCGGAACAGCTACGGATTCGTCGTGCCAAGCGGGACCGGCTGCTGGAACAGGGCCAGGAGCCCTATCCCGTCTCGGTCGCGCGTACGCATTCGCTCCGCGAGATCCGTGACCTCTTTCCAGCTCTCGAGGCCGATACGTCGACGGGCCAGCTCGTCGGTGTCGCGGGCCGAGTCATCTTCGTCCGCAATACCGGAAAGCTGTGTTTCGCGACGCTTCAGGAAGGCGACGGCACACAGCTCCAGGCGATGATCAGCCTCGCTGGCGTCGGCGAGGACGCACTCGCAGCGTGGAAGTCCGACGTAGACCTCGGTGACTTCGTGTTCGTGCACGGTGAGGTCATCGCCAGTCGCCGCGGCGAGCTCAGTGTGATGGCGGACTCGTGGAAGATCGCGTCCAAGGCGTTGCGTCCACTCCCCGTCGCACACAAGGAACTGAACGAAGAGACGCGGATCCGGCAGCGCTACCTGGACCTCATCACGCGTCCGGAAGCCCGCGAAGTCGCCCGCAAGCGCATCGCCGTCGTCCGTGAACTGCGTAACGCACTGGAGCGTCGCGGATTCCTCGAGGTCGAGACTCCGATGCTGCAGACACTGCACGGCGGTGCCGCGGCTCGGCCGTTCATGACGCACTCCAACGCGTTGGACACCGACTTGTTCCTGCGCATAGCACCGGAGCTGTTCCTCAAGCGATGCGTCGTCGGCGGCATCGAGAAGGTCTTCGAAATCAACCGGAACTTCCGCAACGAGGGCGCCGACTCGTCGCACTCACCGGAATTCGCGATGCTCGAGACCTACGAGGCCTACGGCACGTACGACGACTCGGCAAGGATGACGCGCGAGCTGGTCCAGGAAGTCGCGCAGGCCGCCCTCGGTACCCAGGTCGTCCTGCTTCCCGACGGCACCACCTACGACTTGAGCGGCGAGTGGACGACGCTCGAAATGTACCCGTCACTGTCGGACGCCATCGGTGTCACCGTGACCCCGGAGACCGGCGTCGACGAACTCCTCGAGCTGGCGGAGAAGGTCGGACTGGAGATTCCGCGTAAGGACGGCAAGCCCATCTACGGGCACGGCAAGCTCGTCGAGGAACTGTGGGAACACCAGATCGGCGACGACCTGTTCGCACCGACGTTCGTCCGAGATTTCCCCGTCGAGACCTCCCCGCTGACGCGTCAGCACCGCAGCACACCCGGTGTGACCGAGAAGTGGGATTTGTACGTCCGCGGATTCGAGCTGGCGACCGGCTACTCGGAGTTGGTCGATCCAGTCATCCAGCGCGAACGGTTCGAGGATCAGGCACGTCAGGCCGCGGCAGGCGACGACGAGGCAATGGTGCTCGACGAAGACTTCCTCGCGGCGATGGAACAGGGCATGCCGCCCACCACCGGAACCGGAATGGGAATCGACCGCCTGCTGATGGCGTTGACCGGACTCGGCATTCGCGAAACGATTCTGTTCCCGATCGTCAAGCCGCAGGGCTGACCGGCGGTCTGCCCGGCTCGAGAAGCTGTTCGCCAGCAGCGGACAGAAAATTGGAAACGAATTCGCATCTGCCCGCGTTATCACCTGTAAGCAGGCACTTGACTGCCCCGCGTCGACGAGAACCGTCCGCGCAAAGGGGGGCCGAGGGTCGGCAAGTGAACCACCGGCCAACTACAGTAAAGGTGGAGACGCGGACGCAACAGCGTTGGCGTTAGACCTTCAGTGCCGAGCGACCCGTATTACTGGATACTGTGGTGCTAGAAGACCTGGTGGGGAGTGCTACCACCCACCAAGAAGTGAGGGAGAGCGATGTTCGAGAGGTTCACCGATCGCGCGCGGCGTGTTGTAGTCCTGGCTCAGGAAGAAGCCCGGATGCTCAACCACAACTACATCGGCACGGAGCACATTCTGCTTGGCCTCATCCACGAGGGTGAAGGCGTCGCAGCCAAGTCTCTGGAGTCGTTGGGTATCTCCCTTGAAGGAGTCCGCAGCCAGGTCGAAGAGATCATCGGCCAGGGTCAGCAGGCTCCGTCCGGTCATATCCCGTTCACCCCGCGCGCCAAGAAAGTACTCGAGCTCAGCTTGCGTGAAGCGCTGCAGCTCGGCCACAACTACATCGGAACCGAGCACATTCTGCTGGGTCTGATTCGCGAAGGCGAAGGCGTCGCGGCTCAGGTTCTGGTCAAGCTCGGAGCCGACCTCAACCGGGTGCGCCAGCAGGTCATCCAGTTGCTGTCCGGATACCAGGGCAAGGAACCGTCGGAATCCGGCAGCAGCCGCGGCGAGGCGGGAACGCCGTCCACGTCGCTCGTGCTCGACCAGTTCGGACGCAACCTGACCCAGGCCGCACTCGAAGGCAAGCTCGACCCGGTCATCGGCCGCGCAAAGGAAATCGAGCGCGTCATGCAGGTCCTGAGCCGCCGCACCAAGAACAACCCTGTCCTCATCGGCGAGCCCGGTGTCGGTAAGACCGCTGTCGTCGAGGGCCTCGCGCAGGCCATCGTCAACGGCGAGGTCCCCGAGACGCTCAAGGACAAGCAGCTCTACACCCTCGACCTCGGATCCCTGGTCGCGGGCAGCCGCTACCGCGGTGACTTCGAAGAGCGCCTGAAGAAGGTTCTCAAGGAGATCAACACCCGCGGCGACATCATCCTGTTCATCGACGAGCTGCACACGCTCGTGGGTGCGGGCGCGGCAGAGGGCGCTATCGACGCGGCCTCGATCCTCAAGCCGAAGTTGGCTCGTGGTGAGCTGCAAACCATCGGTGCGACCACACTCGACGAGTACCGCAAGTACATCGAGAAGGATGCGGCACTCGAGCGTCGTTTCCAGCCCGTCCAGGTCGGCGAGCCGACCGTCGAGCACACCATCGAGATCCTCAAGGGTCTGCGCGATCGCTACGAGGCTCACCACCGCGTGTCGATCACCGACGGTGCTCTCGTGGCGGCGGCAACACTCGCCGACCGGTACATCAACGACCGGTTCTTGCCGGACAAGGCCATCGACCTCATCGACGAGGCGGGCGCGCGGATGCGCATCCGCAGGATGACCGCGCCGCCAGACCTGCGGGAATTCGACGACAAGATCGCCGACGCTCGCCGCGAGAAGGAATCCGCGATCGATGCGCAGGACTTCGAGAAGGCTGCGAACCTGCGTGACAAGGAAAAGCAGCTCGTTCAGCAGCGCGCCGAGCGTGAAAAGCAGTGGCGCAGCGGTGACCTCGACGTCATCGCCGAGGTCGACGACGAGCAGATCGCCGAGGTCCTCGGAAACTGGACCGGTATCCCCGTCTTCAAGCTCACCGAGGAGGAGACCACCCGTCTGCTCCGTATGGAAGACGAGCTGCACAAGCGGATCATCGGCCAGGTCGAGGCAGTCAAGGCAGTGTCCAAGGCCATCCGTCGTACGCGTGCGGGTCTGAAGGATCCGAAGCGTCCTTCCGGATCGTTCATCTTCGCCGGCCCGTCCGGCGTCGGTAAGACGGAGCTGTCCAAGGCGCTCGCCAACTTCCTGTTCGGCGAGGACGACGCGCTCATCCAGATCGACATGGGTGAATTCCACGACCGGTTCACCGCGTCGCGGCTCTTCGGTGCTCCTCCCGGATACGTCGGCTACGAAGAGGGCGGCCAGCTCACCGAGAAGGTTCGCCGCAAGCCGTTCTCCGTCGTGCTGTTCGACGAGATCGAGAAGGCACACCAGGAGATCTACAACACGCTCCTGCAGGTGCTCGAAGACGGTCGTCTCACCGACGGTCAGGGACGCACGGTCGACTTCAAGAACACCGTGCTGATCTTCACCTCGAACCTCGGTACCTCGGACATCTCGAAGGCAGTCGGCCTCGGCTTCTCCTCTGGCGAAGGCACCGGGTCCAACTACGAGCGGATGAAGCTCAAGGTCAACGACGAGCTGAAGAAGCACTTCCGCCCGGAGTTCCTCAACCGTATCGACGACATCGTCGTGTTCCACCAGCTCACCAAAGACGAGATCATTCAGATGGTCGATCTCATGCTCAACCGAGTCGAAGGTGCGCTCAAGAACAAGGACATGGCCCTCGAGGTCACCGAGAAGGCGAAGTCCTTGCTCGCCAAGCGCGGGTTCGACCCCGTCCTGGGTGCGCGGCCACTGCGTCGCACCATCCAGCGCGAGATCGAGGATCAGCTGTCGGAGAAGATCCTCTTCGGCGAGATCGAGGCCGGGCAGATCATCCTGGTCGACGTCGAGAACTGGGACGGCGAAGGCCAGGGCGAGGACGCCAAGTTCACGTTCCGCGGCGAGAAGAAGGCAATCGTCGTTCCCGACGAGCTGCCCGTCGACTTGGCCAAGGCCGCAGGCGACGACGGCGAGTAAGCAGCTGTAGGTCCAGTGAAGCGGGTCGCACTCTTGTACAGGGTGCGGCCCGCTTTGCTGTGTGCCGGGCCCGCCGCATCGCCCCGCCCACACGCATCGCCCCCGCCCACCCCGCATCGCATCGCTTGAATGGTCCATTCATACGGTCAGATAGCTTCGGGGGTTCATTCAAGCGGACGCGGGGCGGACACGGGCCGGACCCCAGACGCGGGCCGGACCCCAGACGCGGGCTGGACCCCAGAGGCGGGGCGGACGCGCGGTGGACTGCGGCCCGGATACTTCGCACTCCGCAGGTGAGGCACACCCCGCGACAGTGCGCTTGACTGATGCCCGTGACTACCGTCGAGAAGGGCTCTGTCCCTGCCCGCGCAGGGCTGGTGTTGTTCGTACTCATCCTCGTCGCCGCGGTGGCGAACCTCAATCTGGCGGTAGCGAATGTTGCGCTGCCGGAGATCGGACGGGACTTCGACGCCAGCCAGACTCAGCTGAACCTCATTGCGGTCGCGTATTCGCTGGGCCTCGCGGCGTCCGTGCTGTACCTGGGTGCACTCGGCGATCGGTACGGCCGGAAGATGTTGCTGGTGCTGGGGATGGCGCTGTCGATCCCCGCCTGCATCATCGCTGGTTTCGCGCCGAACTTCGAGGTGCTGTTCGGTGCTCGGTTGCTCGGCGGGCTGTCGGCGGGCCTCGCGTATCCGACTACGCTCGCGCTGATCACTGCACTGTGGTCCGGCCCGCCGCGGACGAAGGCGATCGCGCTGTGGTCGGCGCTCGGTGGCGCACTGTCCGCGCTCGGGCCACTGCTGTCCGGTGCTCTACTCGAGAAATTTCACTGGGGTTCGGTATTCGTCGTCACGCTGCCGCTGGCTCTCCTCGCGCTGATCCTCGCTGCGATGTTCATTCCCTCGCACGTCAACGAGACGACCGATCCCGTCGACAACCTCGGCGGCATGGTGTCGGTGGTCTTCATCGCGGCTCTTGTGCTCAGCATCAATTTTGCGCCGGTCGACGGTATGGGCACGCTCGCGATAGGGCTCGGCGCGATCGCGCTCGCCGCGGGTGCGGTATTCGTATTCAGGCAATCTCGGGCGAAATTCCCGCTCTACGACCTGCGCATTGCACGGCGCCGCACATTCTGGGTCGCTGCACTTGCCGGGATCATCGTGTTCGGTTCGCTGATGGGCGTCATCTTCGTCGGCCAACAGTTCTTGCAGAACGTACTCGAATACTCGACGCTTGCCGCGGGCGCGTCGACGCTTCCTGCTGCCGTCGCGATGGTCATCGTCGCGCCGCAGTCGGCGAAGCTCGTCGAATCTCGCGGCTCGAGATTCACCCTGTTGTTCGGCTACGTCTTCATCGTCGCCGGCCTCGCCATGGCGTGGCTGACGTGGAAGGAGGATGTGTCGTACTGGGTGGTTGCGGTCAGTTACACGCTGCTCGGGATCGGTATCGGTTTCGCCGGAACTCCGGCGTCCCGCTCGTTGACCGGGGCTGTGCCGGTCGATCGGGCGGGAATGGCGTCGGGGACGGCGGACCTGCAACGGGATCTGGGTGGGGCGATCATGCAGTCGACGCTCGGTGCGCTGCTCACGGCCGGATACGCGGCGTCGTTCACTGCGCAGATAGCGCAGTCGCCCCAGGCCGGCAGCGTCAGCGAGGAAACCCAATCGGTACTCACCAAGTCGTTCTCGTCGGCGGCCGATCTGGCCGAGCGGTATCCGCAGTACGGCGAGCAGATCATCGCGGCGGCAAAACAGGCGTTTCTCGACGGTGACCAAAAATCCTATGCCGCTGCGATTGTCGTTGTACTCGCCGGAGCGGTGCTTGTCTTTTTCGCATTTCCCAAGCATGAGGAGGAGAGAAGGCTTCTGGCTCAATATCATTCGGAAGATGCGCACCGATCCGAGACGGCCGAAGTCCAATCCGATTAGCCTTGGCGTGGACGCGTCCGCCACTCGACACCACGTTTCGCGGCGCTGTTCTGTGCGCATTTCACGAGCTGAAAGTGCGGTTCGAGCGCTGTTCGGTGTAAAAAAGGTGTACCTGTGTACCTGTCCGATCGTCGCGTCTGAGATCCTTGCCTATGAAACCAATCCGGTAGGCATTCGGCGTCGAATGGCGAGCGCGGGAATGTTTCGGGATCGATAGCCGACGCAGCGATGGTTGGGGGACCAGGGAAGGACTGACTCGTATGAGATGGTCGAGGTTCCTGGTGCTGGGCGTAGTAGGAGTAGCCGCTTACCTCGCGGCCCCCGACGGATATCCCCAACTCGCGGTCTACGTTCTGTGCTCGTTCGCGTGCGTAGTGTACGCGTTCGTCGGCCAGAGACGCCGGACGGCGAATCGTTCCGCCTGGCGGTTTCTCGCGTTAGGAGTGTCGGCATGGAGTCTGGGCGATCTGATCATCGGGTTTCGTATGACAACTCACATGATCGTGCCGACGGTGTCCGTCGTCGATGCTGCGTACCTGTTCGGCCACGTCGTATTCGTGGTGGGCGTTCTGAAGCTCGAAGACGACGCCGGGCAACGGCTGTTCGGCATCGAGGATGTGCTCGAGGGTCTGATCGTGGCCACGGGTCTCGGATTGATCGCTTGGATCTTCGTCGTCGGCAACCGTACCGATAGTGTTCTCGGCGCTGAGACCCTCGCCGAGTTCTGGCCCGTCGTCGTGTACACGGGTGCCGACGGGTTTCTGCTGTCGCTTGTCGCCACTCTGCTACTGATCAAGGGCGCCCGCACCACTGCGTTCACAATGACTTCTGCGGCATTCATCCTGTTCTCGTTGTCGGGATGGGTGCTGTACGTCCTGGTAGACGGACTAGGGTTCGTCGACGTCCCAGTGGTGAACGCCGGATGGCTCGTCGGATATGTGCTGCTGGCATCTGCAGCACTGTGTCCGCACGAGCAGACGTGGCGAGTACAGGAGACATCGCCGAGTCCACATCGCATCGTCGATCGCGCCCGCCTTGCGGGCTTGAGCGTTGCGATACTCATGCCCCCCGCTGTAATGGGGACTCAGATCGCCAACGGGGTGCCGGTCGCCGAGTGGGGTTGGCTCGTTCTCGGCTCTTCGGTGGTTGCGGTCGTCCTCGTGTCCGCTCGTATGGCTTGTTTCCTCTCTGCGCTGCGCAAGCAGTCGGATGCGTTGTCCCTCGCGTCGATCACCGATCCGGTGACAGGCCTCGCCAATCGTCGTCACCTAGGCGGTTTGCTCGACAAATCCATCGACTCGGCAGGTCCTGGTGGCGTCGTCGTGGTCATCGTCGACGTCGACCGGTTCGCGCAGATCAACGAGACCTTCGGCTACCCGGTGGGGGATCGCGTGCTCCGTGAGATCGGTCAGCGGCTGTCGGCTGCATCGGAGGGTCATTCCGTCGTGGGTCGGCTCGGTGGCGACCAGTTCGTCGTTTCGATGGCCGCCGACCTGATGGTGATCTCGCCGACGGAGTTCGGCGATCACTTCCGCAGCGTCGTGAGTCGGACCATGTTCGTTCGCGACATCAACGTGGCACTGGACGCCACGGTGGGGGTCGTCGAGTCCTCGAAGCTGAGCAACGTCGACGCCGAATCCCTGCTGCAGTTTGCGCACGTCGCATTGACCGCAGCCAAACACTCGCACATGAGTTCTTCGATCTACACCCCGTCGATGGACTGTGACCGACACGATCAGATGCGTCTGCTCGGTGAGCTCGAAACGGCTCTTCGCGAGCGGCAACTGCGAGTGTTCTTCCAACCGTGTCTCGACCTCGTGTCGGGCAAGGTATCCGGTGTCGAGGCCCTGCTGCGGTGGCAGCATCCGCGCGAGGGACTCATGTCGCCCTCGTCGTTCCTTCCCGACGCCGAACGGACCGGATTGTTGCCCGCCATCACGGCGTACGTGGTCGAGGACTCGCTCGGGTGTTGCAGGGCGATGCGGCGCACCCGCCCCGAGTTCTGTGTCTCGGTGAACCTGTCCGTTCGGAATTTGCTCGACTCTGCGCTCGTGGAGCACGTGGCCAATGCCCTGCAGCGACACGAGTTGCCAGCCGCCGCAGTCGAATTCGAGGTCACCGAAACCACTGCGATGACCGATCCGAGACGCTCGGTCGACTCGCTCGTCGCACTACGAGACATCGGGGTTTCGATCGCGATCGACGATTACGGAACCGGTTACAGCTCGCTGGCGTATCTTCGATCGCTCCCGGTCCAGACGCTCAAGATCGACAAGTCGTTCGTGACGGCGATGGACAGTCAGCCGACGAACGCGTCGATCGTCCGCTCCACGATCGATCTCGCGCGAAGCCTCGGCATGACGGTCGTAGCCGAGGGCGTGGAGGACGCACGAACTCTCGAGCGATTGCGCACCCTTGGTTGCGACGGGGCGCAGGGCTTTCACATCGGGAAGCCGGTTCCTGCAGACGAGTTGGACGCTCTCGTCGACGCCATCGAGAACCGTGCCGAAATCACGTCTGAATCTGCGGCGCCGAAGAACTGGGAGTATGCGAGCACGGCGGACGTCCCCGGCGGTGTCGGGTCCGCAGCGAAGCCGGTCGGAATAGTCGAGGCGTCACTCCGGCTTGCTGCGCGCGGGTACGTCGAGAACGACGTCGAATTCCAGCAGTGATGCACCCGATGCGACCGGTTTCGCGCGTTCACCCGAGTGGGCGGCCTTGGCGGGCCCTGCTGACCACTCCTGGAATGCTTCTTCCGTCTCCCACTGCGTGACCACGAAGTAGCGGTCTTCACCCTTCACCGGCCGCAGGAGTTGAAAGCCGAGGAACCCTGGCGAACCCTCGACGGCGCCTGCGCGCGCGGCGAAGCGCTTTTCCAGCTCGGGGCCTGCACCTGAAGGAACTTCGATTGCATTGATCTTCACGACTGCCATGTTCGAGAGGCTACTCCGCCGGTCATTAGGATCGGGGTGTGCTGTACGACGAGGGTGGGAACGGCAATCCGATCCTTCTGCTGCACGGACTGATGGGAAGCGCGCAGACGTGGCGGCGTCAGCTTCCGTGGCTGCGTGAACTCGGCCATGTCTACACCTACGACGCGCCCGGGCATCGCCGCCGCGCTCCGTCGTCGCTCCGCACCGAGGCATTCGTCGGGGACTTGACCGAGCATGCCGAGAAAGTGGGGCGGGCCACCATCGTCGGACATTCCATGGGCTCGCTGCACGGGTGGTGTTTGGCCGCTGCCAGGCCAGATCTGGTGGCTGCGCTCGTCGTCGAGGACATCGCTCCCGATTTTCGGGGGCGGACAGCCGACGACTGGGCCGCGATGATCAGGCGTTGGCCGCAACCGTTCCCGACCGAGGACGACGTGCGCAATTTCTTCGGGGAGGTCGCGGGTCGGTACTTTCTGGATTCCTTCGTCGAGCGAGAAGACGGCTGGTACCTGCACGGCTCGGTGGCGACGTTCGAGGCGATTTCGGCGGAATGGGGAACACGGCATTTCTGGAACGAATGGGAGTCCGTCGACGTCCCGTCCCTGTTGCTGGAAGGTGAGTTCGGCATCACACCCGACGGACAGATGGTCGAGATGCACGCGCGAAACCCCAAGTCGCAGCATGTCCTGGTACCGGGCGCAGCGCACCTGATCCACGACGAGAGGCCCGAGCTCTATCGCGAAACGGTGACGCGCTTTCTGCGCCAACTACGATGACGCGAATGTCGGTGGCGAAGATCAATGGAATCGAAATCAACTACGAGGTTGCTGGATCGGGCCCGCTCGTCGTGTTGGTGATGGGTACGGGCAGCCCGGGGCGAGTGTGGAAGGCGCATCAGGTGCCCGCACTCGTGAAGGCAGGTTTCCAGGTGGTCACATTCGACAACCGTGGAATTTCCCCGTCCTCGGAATGCGTGGACGGCATGGTGCTCGACGATCTGGTTGCGGACACCGCCGCCCTCATCGAGCATCTCGGCGGAATGCGTGCCCGGGTCGTCGGGACATCGATGGGGTCTCGTGTCACCCAGGAGCTTGCTCTCGCCCGCCCGGATCTGGTGTCGCACGCCGTCATGATGGCGACCTACGGGCGAGCGTCGGCGATGCAGCGGGCGTGGTCGAAAGCGGAACGAGAGTTGTACGACGCGGGAATCACGCTGCCGGCGTCGTACCGGGCGGCGATCACGGCGATGAACAACTTCTCGCCGGCGACCCTTCGCGACGAACAGGCGATCGGAGATTGGCTGGCGGTACTCGAGTTCTCGGGTGGCCAGCCCAGTGCAGGCAAGCGCGCGCAGATCGGACTGGAGATGAGGGCGGGATCGGATCGCCTGACGGCATACCGCAGAATCACCGCCAAGACACTCGTCGTCGGATTCGCGGACGACCGACTGATCCCCGTCCACCTGAGCCGCGAGGTGGCGCAGGCGATCCCGGGTGCTCGCTACGAAGAGATCGCCGACGCCGGTCACTTCGGCTATCTGGAGCGTCCAGAGATCGTGAACAAGGTTCTGGTGGACTTCCTGCGGTGATCATTCACGGCCGGGGGTGTTCTCGCCCTCGCCGGCCAACGCGAACAGTCCCGACTCGGTCTGTTCGATCAAGCCGTCGAGCAGCAGCGAATCGAGTGCCCGGTCCCGCTGTCCCGGATCGATGAGCCAGACGACGTCGAGTTTCGCACGTTCGACCGGACCCGGGCTCTCACGCAGGACCGACATCAGCTTCCCGCGTACCTGACGGTCGGTGCCCGCAAATTTCTGGACCTTCTTCGCCGGCCCCGTGTGGGCGGGTCGACCTGCCTCGATCCATGAGCATTCCGGAAGCGGACACAACAGGCATGCCGGATTCTTGGCCGTGCAGATCAACGCGCCCAGTTCCATCAGCGCCGCAGAATAGCGCGCTGCCTTCGCACGCGGGCGGGGGAGCAGCCCGTCGACGTCGGCGAGATCTCGCGTCGTCGACGGGTTGCCGGGTTCGGCGGACCCATGGACAGCTCTGGCGACGACGCGCCGAACGTTGGTGTCGACGACGGGTACGCGTTGCCCGTATGCAAAACACGCAACGGCGCGCGCGGTGTATGCGCCGATGCCCGGCAGCCCGAGCAGGGTGTCGACGTCCGCAGGTACGACATCGCCGTGTTCGGCCGCCAGTACTCCAGCGCACTCGTGCAGGCGCAGGGCGCGACGAGGGTAGCCCAGCTTGCCCCAGGCTCGCAGCACCTCTGCCCGAGATGACGCGGCCATTGTGGACGGCACCGGCCAGCGCTCGACCCATTCCGCCCAGATGGGCGCGACACGCGACACCGGTGTCTGCTGCAGCATGATCTCGCTCATCAGGATCTGCCATCCGGTCACGCCCGGGCGTCGCCACGGCAGGTCACGTTCTTCGGTGTCGAACCACCCGAGAAGTGCGTTGGTATCGATCGGCACTGCTTCTCTCGCACCCTTTCTTCGATAGCCCGACTCGCCGGTAGCAGACGGCCCAGGCACAATGACACACATGCCTGCAACGAACCCAGTCTCAGCATGGAAGTCTCTCAAGGAGGGTAACCAGCGCTTCG
This sequence comes from Rhodococcus sp. FG69, assembly GCF_057808915.1. NCBI lineage: Bacteria > Bacillati > Actinomycetota > Actinomycetes > Mycobacteriales > Nocardiaceae > Rhodococcus > Rhodococcus sp. FG69. The sequence continues at coordinate 20,710 of NZ_JBMDIX010000035.1, forward strand.
TCGCCGGCGAGCCGCTGCACCCCAGCCAGGGGATCGAGGACCGCACCCGTCTTGCCGAAGGGCAAAATCCGGGCGCCATCTTGTTCGGCTGCGCCGACTCCCGCGTCGCCGCCGAGATCATTTTCGATCAGGGCCTCGGAGACATGTTCGTCGTTCGCACGGCGGGCCACACCATCGATTCGTCCGTGCTCGGCTCGATCGAGTACGGAGTTGCGGTCCTCGGGGCGCCGCTCATCGTCGTGCTCGGCCACGACAAATGCGGTGCCGTCCAGGCCACCATCGACGCGCTGGACTCCGGTGACACACCCGGGGGCTACATTCGCGACGTCGTGGAACGGGTAACTCCCTCGGTGCTGTCCGCGCGCCGGGACGGGTACGTCGCGGTCGACGACTTCGAGGCGCGTCACGTCGAGGAAACCGGCAATCTGCTGATGCAGCGCTCGCGGATCATCGCCGACAAGGTCGAGTCGGGAGACGTCGCGATCGTGGGATTGACCTACAAGTTGTCCGAGGGCAGCGCGCGGCTACGCGAGGTCATCGGCAACATCGGCGAAGTGCCCTGATCAACTTCTTTCTCCAGTCGCGACACGCCGCATGCGCTTGCCAGACGCGTGAGCCGCTGGCACCTACGGTTGTTCTGTGTTGGAACCAACCGGGCCTTTGCCTCCCGAAATCTATTGGCGTCGTCGTGCGCTCGCCATCGGTGCGGCCGTCGTCGTGCTCGGTTTGATCGTGTGGTTCATCGCGTCACTCGGCGGCAGTGGGGACGAGAATCAGCAGGCAGAGCCGGCCGGCGTCGTGTCGTCGGCAAGTCCGACGACGTCAGCTCCGACATCCACCCCACAGCAACAGGGCGCGGCATCGGGTGGATCCAGTGCGGCGGGTGGGTCCGGCGGATCAGGCGGCGCCGCCGCATCGGCGGCGTCGGATTCCAGTGCCGCTCCGGCCGCAGACGCGCCTGTCGCGGCGAACCAATGCCCGGACCAAAGCCTGGCGATCAAGGCAACCCCGGACAAAGCGACGTATCGAGTGGGTGAAGAGCCGGGATTCACGGTCGTCATCACCAACATCAGCTCCACCGAATGCCAGCGCGACGTCGGTGCCGGTCTGCAGCAGGCCCTGGTCTACACGCTGTCGGATCAGCGCATCTGGTCCAACACCGACTGCTTCCCCGACGCGCAGTCGGATCTGCGAACCTTCAAGCCCGGCGAGCAAGCCGGCTTCACGGTCAAGTGGTCCGGAACCAATTCCGTCCCCGGCTGCGGCGAAGAACGCATTCCAGTCGGCGCAGGCTCGTACAAGGTGATCGCTCAGCTCGGTGAACTCCGTAGTTCACCGGAGCCGTTCAACATGACGACGTAACAGACGTCAGTCGAACGGGCCGGCGATCGAGGACTCGGCCAGTCGGGACAGGCCTTCTCTGATATGCCGGGCCCACAGGCCGCCGATGCCTTCGACGGACTGCAGGTCTGCGGCAGTTGCCGCTAATAGACCTTGTAAAGTGCCGAAAGATGCTACGAGGCGGTGGATTTGGCTGAACTGCAGCCGAGGCACACGCGTCAGGACTCGGTATCCCCGTGGACTCATGGGAGTGTCGAGTGCCTCGATCGTCGCGGGATAGCCGAATGCCCTAGCGAGCGTGGTCAAGTCGAGTAGGTCGACGTCGGTGAGTTTGTCCAGCGCGCCGAGGGCACGCTCCACTGCTGCCGTGCCCGCGGGTTCGGTGCCGGCGAGGTAGTCGCGGACCACCAGCTGACGGTCGACGTCGTTGTCGCCGAGTAGCTCTTCGAGCTGAAGTGCCAATTGCCTACCGTCGGTACCGAGTTCGAGAACGTTCTGTTCGATCTCCACGGACACGCGCCGTACCATCTCGAGCCGCTGTGCGACGGTGAGGGCGTCGCGCAGCGTCACGAAGTCCTCGATCTCCACGACCGACAATTGACGGGTGTTGTCGTCGAGGCGAGCCTTGTACCGTTCGAGCGTTGCGACGGCCTGGTTGGCTCTGGATTGAATCGTCGCCGAGCCTTCGACGACATGCCTGACCCCGGCGACATACACGCTGACGATGCTCATCGACTGGCTCACCGAGACGACCGGGTAGCCCGTCTGCATGGCGGTGCGCTCGGCCGCCCGGTGACGGGTGCCCGACTCCACGGTCGGGATCTTGTGATCGGGAACGAGCTGCACGTTGGAGCGGACGATGCGCTTGCCGTCGGTCGAGAGCACGACGGCACCGTCCATCTTCGAGAGCTCCCGCAAACGCGTCGGGGCGAATTCGACGTCGAGTTCGAATCCGCCGTCGCAAATGGCCTCGACTTCGTCGTCGTATCCGAGAACGATGAGTCCGCCTGTGCGGCCCCGCAGGATGCGCTCCAGTCCGTCTCGCAAGGCTGTACCGGGTGCCAGTCGGGCGATGGTCTCTCGCAGTGCGGGGGAGGACTCGCCGCGTGTGGTGTCGTCCATGGTCATCCCCTCGTCGCGTCGAAGTCGCTGGAAGCCGCGATTGCGTGCCTGCGGAATTCGCCCCTCGCAGTAAAAGGCTACTGGAGCGGAATCATCGAGAACGCGTTCGCACCGAATTCAGAGCGTCGCCGAGGTTCGTGACGGTCTTGACCTTCATCCCCGGCGGGATCGGGTCGTCGTGTTCCGGGGTGACGGCGTGCGTGAAACCGAGTCGAGCGGCCTCCGCGAGCCGACGACCGAGACCGGACACTCGACGCACTTCGCCGGCGAGACCGACCTCGCCCAGGATCACGAAGCCCGGAGGAACCGGCACATCGGTGACCGCTGACGCCACTGCGGCGGCGAGTGCCAGGTCGGCGGCAGGTTCGCTGGTCTTCATCCCACCGACCGTGGCCGCGTACACCTCGCTCTTGGCGATCTTCATTCCGCAACGCCGTTCGAGCACGGCGAGAATCATCGCGACGCGCGAGGCGTCGAGCCCACTGACCGCGCGACGTGGGGACGGCATGTGGGTGTCGACGACGAGAGCCTGCACTTCGGCCAGCAGAGGCCGTTTGCCGTCCATCGTGACGGTGACGGCGGTGCCCGGCACCGCATCGGTGCGGTGGTGCAGGAACAGGCCTGACGGGTCGGTGATGCCCTCGATGCCGGTGTCTCGCAGTTCGAAGCAGCCGACCTCGTCGGACGCGCCGAACCGATTCTTGACGCCTCTGATCATGCGCAGTGTCGAGTGCTTGTCGCCTTCGAAGTGCAATACGACGTCCACCAGATGCTCGAGTGATCGTGGTCCCGCGACGGCGCCGTCCTTGGTGACGTGTCCGATCAGTAGCACTGCGACGCCGGTGGTCTTGGCGAGCGAGGTGAGGGCGCTGGTGATGGCTCGCACTTGGGTGACGCCGCCGATGACCCCGTCGACGTCGGCGGCGAGCATCGTCTGCACGGAGTCGACGATCAGCAGACTCGGCTTGACCTGCTCGACGTGGCCGAACACCGTCGCGAGGTCGGACTCGGCTGCGAGAAACACCCGTTCGTGTACGGCGCCGGTGCGATCGGCCCGTAGGCGGACCTGACCGGCGGATTCCTCGCCGGTGACGTACAGCGCCCGTCGGTCCTCACCGGTTCGCGCCCACCGGTGTACGACCTCGAGAAGCAGCGTGGACTTGCCGACGCCGGGTTCGCCGGCAAGCAGAACAACCGAGCCGGGGACGAGTCCGCCGCCGAGGACACGGTCGAACTCGGAGATCCCCGTGGAGTTGGCCTGGGATGTGGTGCTGCTGACCTGAGTGATCGCGGCGGCAGGTGAGGACGGGATCATCGCCGCCATCGCCGAACGGGTATTGCCGGCGCCGAGCCCCGACGCCCCGGCGCGGTTGGTGACCGGAACGAGGACGGGCGCTTCGTCCATCGAACCCCAGCTGCCGCACTCAGGGCACCGTCCGACCCACTTGCCCACTGTGTGCTGGCAGGCCGAACATCGGTAGTTGGTCTTCGCTTTCACCACTCGGGAAGACTAGATGCAGCTACCGACAGACAACCTCAGTTGTTGCCGTCGGTGGCTTCTTCGACCTGAGTTTCGACGACGCTCTGCTCAGCGTGCTCCGCCTCGCCGTGCAGCTCGGCCTCGACGGGTGACTTCGGGGAGACGTCGCGTTGCAGCACCTGACCGGCGTCGACCGGTACCAGCAGTTCGACGTCTCCGGCTTCTTCGAACGTGAAGGTGATCGGAACGGTGAGCCCGGGGCGGACCTCTTCGCCGATGCCGTTGAGTTCCACGACGACGAACTGCAGCGGGATGTCCGGATTCACGGCCGCGTTGTCTACCGGTGCGCCCGCGCCCAGCGCGGTCAGTGGAGCGATCTCGGTACCGCCGGGCTCCTCGCCCACGGTGATCGACGACGCGGCAGTGGTGGAGATTCGAGTGAGGGTGTCCGAGTTCGCCGAGTTGTTGTTGATGGCGATGAATCCGAGCTCGACCTTGCCGCCCGGTTCGATGGAGTACTCCTCGCTCTGCGGGTACACGACGTGGACGTTGCGCAGCGAGATGTCACCGACATCGGCGAAGTTCCCGTTGACCGCAGCGACCTGGGTGGCCGTCTGGGAGATCTGTCCGGCACTGCAGGAACTCAGTGCCAACACACCGCCCGCAGCGATGGCGAGTGCCGATGCCAATCGACGGGTCTTTCGGTTCGCAGTCGCAGCAATGAACGCAGTCACGTCGTCGTCCTTACAGTTGTGGCCGGTGTAGTGGGCGCGGGCGATGCGGCTGCGTCGGTCAGCCGATCCGTCATGTCCACTAGGCAGAGTAGTAGTCAACTCGCGACAGCGGATCGCTGGGGCGTAAAGAGGTTTGCGATTGTGCTCTCGACAACCCGGTGCGCGAGCGCCGAGTGACGCGGTTTACTGACGGTCATCGGCGTGTTGACCGGCGTTTCGTGTTGCCTCCGCCACAGCCTGGAACGCCATTCGCAGACCCGTCGGATACACGTTCCGACGTCGGTGTCAACCCCAATGGAGACGGCTCGGCGCCCCTGACCTGCGCCGTTGATCTGAGCGCGTGGTAAACTGGCAAAATCGAAAGGGGCACGGGACACATGATTTTCAAGGTCGGAGACACCGTCGTTTACCCCCATCACGGAGCGGCGCTGATCGAAGCGATAGAAACCCGCACCATCAAGGGTGAACCACGAGAGTACCTAGTTCTCAAAGTCGCACAAGGCGACCTCACCGTTCGAGTTCCCGCAGACAACGCCGAGTACGTAGGCGTTCGCGATGTGGTCGGACAAGAGGGTCTGGACAAGGTCTTCCAGGTGCTTCGCGCACCACACACCGAAGAGCCCACCAACTGGTCTCGCCGCTACAAGGCGAACCTGGAGAAGCTTGCTTCCGGTGACGTCAACAAGGTCGCCGAGGTCGTTCGTGACCTGTGGCGTCGTGAACAGGATCGCGGTCTGTCGGCAGGCGAGAAGCGCATGCTTGCCAAGGCACGTCAGATCCTCGTCGGTGAACTGGCGCTGGCCGAGGGAACCGATGAGGCCAAGGCCGACACGATTCTCGACGAAGTTCTCGCTGCCGCTTCCTGAGCGGTGGCACGTTCCAATCAAGGTCCCGTCGTCGCGCTCGTTCCGGCGGCGGGCCGAGGTCTTCGCCTCCAACGTGGGGAACCGAAGGCCTTCGTCGAAATCGGGAACCGATCCCTCCTGCAGCGTTCGGTCGACGGCCTGATCAGATCGGGCGCCGTCGACCGAATCGTTGTCATCGTGCCCGCCGAGCTGGTGCAGCACACCTGTGCTCTCCTGGGACCCGATGTGACCGTCGTCGAGGGCGCATCCGAGCGGACCGGTTCGGTTCGACTGGGCCTGGTCGCTGCCGAAGACGCGGGCATCGTGCTCGTCCATGACGCCGCTCGCGCACTCACTCCGCCGTCGCTCATCGCACGCGTCGTTGCCGAAGTGCAGGCCGGACGCGGCGCCGTCGTACCGGCCCTTCCTGTCACCGACACGGTCAAAGCTGTCGACTTCATGGGAGCCGTCGTCGGGACGCCCGATCGAAGCACCCTGCGCGCAATTCAGACGCCGCAGGGTTTCCGTGCGGACCTGCTGCGGCGCGCGTACGACGCCGCGTCCGACTCCGCTACCGACGACGCCGGTCTGGTCGAACGTCTCGGCGTGACGGTGCACACCATCGTCGGCGAAGCACTCGCTTTCAAGATCACCACGCCTCACGATCTCCTGCTCGCGGAGGCCATCATTGCCAGGGAGGGCACATGAGGGTCGGAATCGGCACCGACGTCCATCCCATCGCGCCAGGCCGCCCATGCTGGCTGGCGGGACTGCTGTTCGCGGACAGTGACGGGCTGGAAGGCCACTCGGACGGTGACGTCGCCTCACATGCGCTGTGTGACGCTCTGCTGTCCGCGGCCGGCCTCGGTGACCTGGGGTCCGTGTTCGGTACGGGACGGCCCGAATGGGATGGCGTCAGCGGGGCGGCCATGCTGACCGAGGTGCGCCGATTGCTGTCCGAGAACGGGTTCACCATCGGCAACGCAGCGGTGCAGATCATCGGTAATCGCCCCAAGATAGGACCACGGCGGATCGAAGCCCAGGAAGCGCTGTCGACGGTGCTCGGTGCACCGGTTTCGGTGTCTGCAACGACGACCGACGGTCTGGGATTGACCGGCCGAGGCGAGGGAATCGCGGCTGTCGCGACTGCTCTTGTCATGACGGAGTAAAAGCACCGGTAGCATTGCTGGTCGTGACCCTTCACTTGTACGACACCGAGACGAGGGCCCTGCGGGAGTTTTCCCCCTTGGTCCCTGGCCATGTATCGGTGTATCTGTGTGGGGCAACGGTGCAGGGTGAGCCGCACATCGGCCACGTGCGAAGCGGAGTCGCGTTCGACGTCCTGCGGCGCTGGCTGAGCGCGCAGGACTACGACGTCGCATTCATCCGCAACGTGACCGACATCGACGACAAGATTTTGAACAAGGCCCGCGACGCGGGACGCCCGTGGTGGGAATGGGCCGCGACGTACGAGCGCTCGTTCACGTGGGCGTACGACAAGCTCGCGGTCCTCCCGCCGTCGGCCGAGCCTCGCGCAACCGGCCACGTCACGCAGATGGTCGAGCTCATCGAACGGCTGATCGAATCGGGTCATGCCTACGCCGCAGAAGGCGACGTCTACTTCGACGTCGTGAGTTTCCCGGACTACGGCGCACTGTCGGGCCACAAGCTCGACGACGTGCATCAGGGCGAGAGTGCAGCATTGGGCAAGCGGGATCCGCGAGACTTCACCCTGTGGAAAGCGGCAAAACCCGGGGAGCCGTCGTGGCCTACGCCGTGGGGACGTGGACGACCCGGCTGGCACCTCGAATGTTCCGCGATGTGCAAGGCGTACCTCGGTCCCGACTTCGACATTCATTGCGGTGGTCTGGATCTGGTGTTTCCGCACCACGAGAACGAACGTGCGCAGAGCAAAGCGGCCGGTGACGGGTTCAGTCGCTACTGGCTGCACAACGGGTGGGTCACCATGGGCGGTGAGAAGATGTCGAAGTCGCTCGGCAACGTTCTCTCCGTGCCCAACGTGCTCAAAAGCGTTCGCCCACAAGAACTTCGATACTACCTCGGCAGCGCGCACTATCGGTCGATGCTCGAGTACTCCGACACCGCACTGGAGACCGCGGCCGTGACGTACCGTGGGATCGAAGGCTTCGTGAATCGAACCGTCGAACGCGCGGGCGAGGTTCCGCTCGGTACGTGGACCGACGACTTCGCCGATGCCCTGAACGACGATCTCGGGGTGCCGAAGGCTCTCGCTGCCGTGCACGCGACCGTCAAGGCAGGCAACAACGCACTCGAAAGCGGCGATCTGACCGGCGCCGTCGAATGGGCGTCGAAAGTTCGGGCGATGCTCTCGATACTCGGCGTCGACCCGCTCGATCCGCACTGGGCCGCCGACTCCGGTGACAACGACGCGGTTGTCGGCGCACTCGGTGTGTTGGTCGACGCCGAGTTGCAACGCAGAGCGCAGGCGAAGATCGACAAGGACTGGCCAACGGCGGATGCGATCAGGGATCGCCTCGCGAAGGCCGGAGTAGACGTGACAGACACCCCCAATGGACCCGTTTGGTCCGTCGGGGCAACCAGTAGTACCGACGAAGCAGGGCAGTGATGGCAGGCAATTCCAGTAGGCGCGGCGCAGTTCGAAAGACCGGCACCAAGAAGGGGCAGGTCGCCGGCTCCGGCGGCAACCGCCGCAGGGGTCTCGAAGGACGCGGCGCGACGCCACCGGCCGAGGCCAGGACCAAGCATCCCGCATCACGTCGCGCGAAGATGGCGGAGAAGTCCGCACAGAATCAGAGCGGTGGTAGGCAGGGCGGCGGGCGCGTCGCGAGTCGCAAGAACGACGACGCACCAGAGGTCGTACTCGGTCGCAACCCTGTCGTGGAGTGCCTGCGTGCGGGTGTTCCCGCGACGGCGCTGTGGGTGGCCGTAGGTACCGACAGTGACGAGCGACTCAAGGAAAGCGTCCAGCGTGCAGCCGACGCGGGCATCTCGATCCTCGAAGTTCCGCGGTCGGACCTGGACAAGCTCAGCGCCAACGGACTCCACCAGGGTCTTGCTTTGCAGGTGCCGCCGTACCGCTATGCGCACCCCGACGACCTGATCAGCGCTGCACGTACCCACCAGGAGCCAGCGCTCCTGGTCGCACTCGACAACATCACCGATCCACGCAATCTCGGTGCCGTCGTACGGTCGGTCGCCGCGTTCGGTGGCCACGGCGTCGTGATCCCACAGCGTCGTAGCGCCAGTGTGTCGGCCGTGGCATGGCGTACGAGTGCCGGTGCTGCTGCCCGGCTCCCCGTCGCCAGAGCAACCAATCTGACTCGCACGCTGAAGGATTGGCAGACCAAGGGCGTCACCATCGTGGGTCTCGACGCGGAGGGTGACACCACGCTCGACGAGTTCGACGGCAGTGGGCCGGTGGCGGTCGTCGTCGGGTCCGAGGGCAAGGGACTATCCCGCCTGGTCCGAGAAACCTGCGATTCGATTCTGTCGATCCCCATGGCGGGTCCGGTGGAATCGCTGAACGCTTCGGTGGCAGCAGGGGTAGTGCTGGCGGATATCGCGAGGCAGCGCAGGCGCTGATTCCTGGCGGCTCCGCCACTGGGCGGGACGCCCGTTGCGCTGGGCGAACGCGCTACATTTCGGTGAAGCGCACCGAATCTTCCGGTCGCAACTGGCCCAGCAGCGGTATGTCGGAGCTGTGCACCACTCCGATGACTGGGTAGCCACCGGTGACGGGATGGTCGGCAAGGAACGCAACAGGCATGCCGTCCGGGGGGACTTGCAGCGCGCCGACGACCATTCCCTCGCTCGGCAATTCCTTGGAACTCGTTCGCTTCAACGGAGTTTTGCCGTCGAGTCGCACCCCGACACGGTCGGCGTCCGAAGTAACCACCCAGTCCTGAGTGAACAGACTCGCGGGATCGGTGAACCAGTCGGCGCGGGGTCCGAGGATGACGCGAATGACGCCCGACCGCTCCGGTGGGAGTGCCCAGTGTTCGGCAGGCCACTCGGAAGACCCGTCGCCCACCTGGTAATTGTCGCTCACCGCGACGGGCGCTGGGCCGAGCCCGGACATGGTGTCCGTGGACCTGCTTCCGAGCACGGGTTCGACGCCGATGCCACCTCGAACCGCCAGATATGTCCGCAGCCCGGACACCGAAGTGCCGATGAACAATTCGTCGCCGTCGGACAGGACGATCGTGCAGTACATGCCGTCGGCGACGCCGTTGACCGTGACCGGGCTCGGTGCGCCCGTCACTGCCGCGACGACGCGTCCGTGCGCGCGGATTCGGAGGCCGCCGAGAGTCGATTCGAGGGTTGCGCATCCAATTCCATTGCCAACCAAACGGTTTGCAGCATCGTGTGCGCGAACGTCGGCTGCGCCACTCCGGCCGACGCCGATCGCGGAGTGTCCCGGCCTTCCTCGGTCCTGCACGGTGCACAGCGGTCCCGACGCAAGAATGTGCAGTGAGCTCATCGTCTTTCGAACCGAACCGTGGCCCCTGGCTGCAGCAAGGCGGGAGGATCGCGTTGTGCGTCCCACAGAGGCGCGTCTGTGCTTCCGATCAGCTGCCAGCCGCCGGGTGAGCTGCGCGGATAAATGCCGGAGAACTCCCCCGCGAGACCGACTGCGCCGGCAGGCACCGTCGTGCGAGGTGTGGTGCGACGCGGAACCCGTAGGCGTGCATCGGTGCCGACGAGATAGCCGAATCCGGGCGCGAATCCGCCGAACGCGACGGTCCAGGTCTGTTCCGTGTGCGCGCTGATCACGTCGGCCACGGTCAGGCCAGTAGCGTCGGCGACGTCGTGGAGATCGTCGCCGTCGTAACTCACCGATATGACGACGGGTTCGGCCGTCAACTCCGTGGTGGCTTCGGCCGGTTCGGTGTCGCGCACCCACGTGAGTACTCGATCGCGATTTCCGTTGTGCCGCACGAGAACTGTACGTGCTGCCGGGACCAGGTCCTCGACGTCCTCGATCGTATCGTCGGTGAGCGCGCGGTAGAAGGCCATTGTTTCGGCCAGATCCGGAAACTCGACGAGAAGTGCGCGGTCCCCGGCGTCATGGACGATCATCAGACGAACGCTATGGCATCGATGTCGTTGTCGGACAGTATTTTCCGTACCGCAAACGCCATCTCGACCGCCCCCGGAGAATCCCCGTGTACGCACACAGACTCGGCATCGATGCCGACCGTCGACCCGTCGATCGCCTCGATGGTGCCGTCCCGAACCAGCCGAAGTACGCGGTCGGCGACCGTCGACGGATCGGACAGCACCGCGCCTGCACATCGCCTGGGCACCAGCTCGCCCGACGCCGTGTACGCGCGATCGGCGAATGCTTCGGTGACGGTTCGAAGTCCAGCTTCGCGGGCTTCGTCGAGAAACGCCGAACCGGGCAGGCCGAGTACCGGAAGCGTCGGGTCGTAGGTGCGAACTGCGTCGACGACAGCACGTGCTTGCTCGCGATGGGTGACGATGGCGTTGTACAGCGCGCCGTGCGGTTTGACGTAGGCGACCGCGGATCCGGCGGCCTGTGCGAGTCCGTCGAGTGCGCCCATTTGGTACAGAACGTCTGCCGTCAGGTCGGCAGCATCCATGTCGATGAAGCGCCGTCCGAATCCGGCAAGATCTCGGTAGCCGACCTGGGCGCCGATGCGGACGGCGCTGTCGGCGGCGGCACGGCACGTATCGAGGATCGTTCGCGGGTCACCGGCGTGGAATCCACACGCGATGTTGGCGCTGGTGACGATCGACAGCATGGCGTCGTCGTCGCCGAGCGTCCAGGTGCCGAAGCTCTCGCCGAGGTCGGAATTCAGATCGATTGAGGCCATTGCCGATCAGTCTAAGCGGTTAGCGCGCGACCGGAGTTGGCCTTGCGACGAGACCCCACCACCCTGCAGATCAGGTAGATGACGAACGAGATCGTCGTGACGAAGGTCGACACGGGCAAGCCAGGCGCGAGTGAGAGCAGGATGCCGCCGACGGCGGCCGTTTCGGCGAAGACGACGGACAGCAACGTCGCTTTCAGCGGGCTGGCGGTCACGCGCGCGGCAGCGGCGGCCGGGGTGATCAGTAGTGACAGGACCAGCAGAGCGCCGACGATCTGAACTCCGAGGGCGCAGGCGACTCCCACCAGCACGGCGAACACGACTGACAATCCCCGAACCGGGACGCCGCGTGCGAGCGCGACCTCGGGATCGGTGCTGGCGAACAGCAACGGGCGATAGACGACGACCAGGACGAGCAGAACGACGACCGCGCAGACGAGCAGCAGCTGCAGCCCGCTTTGCCCGACTCCGACGATCTGGCCGATGAGAAGGGCGAAGCTCGTACCGGTTCGTCCGGGGTAGAGCCAGATGAACAGGACCGAAAGTCCGAGCCCGAAGGACATGATCACGCCGATGACCGAATCGCGGTCGCGGGCTTTCGAACCGAGCAATGCGAACATCACGGCGGCGACGACCGATCCGACGATCGCGCCGAGACCGACGGTGATGCCGACGAGTAGCGCAGCCGATGCTCCGGTCAGGGACAGTTCGCTCGAGCCGTGGACGGCGAACGCCCACTGGCGACTGACGATCAACGGCCCGAGCGCGCCGGCAAGCAGACCGAGGATTGCGGCAGCGATGAGGGCCTGCTGGACGAAGTCGTAGCTCAGAAGGTTCGCTGTGGTGCTGAAGTCGAACATCTTGGAGAGGGCGTCGACCACTTTCTCGTTCAATGCGGATCCTCGGTCGGTGGATGATGCGCGCCCGCGCTGCCCAGTGCGTCGATGGAATCTCCGGTCCCGACGACGATGAGCCTGCCTCGTACGCTCAGGACCTCCACCTCGGTGTCGTACAGCTCGGAGAGCACCTCGGTGGTCATGACTTCCGTGGGCGTGCCGATACGGAACTTTCCGTCGACGATGTACACGACGCGGTCCACGAGGGGAAGGATCGGATTGATCTCATGGGTGACGAACATGACGGCGGTCCCGTGCTCCCGGCGTCGTCGATCGATCAGTTCGGACACCAGCCGCTGGTTGGCGAGATCGAGGCTGAGCAGAGGTTCGTCGCACAGCAGTACCGACGGATCTCCGACGAGTGCCTGCGCGATGCGCAACCGCTGCTGTTCGCCGCCGGACATGGTTCCGACGGGCGCTCCGGCAAACGAATTGGCGCCCACCTGGTCGATCGCGTCCTGGACGATGCGCTTGCGTTCGCGCATCCCACGGAATCCGATGCCCCACCGGTGACCGTCCCATCCGAGGCCGACGAGATCTCGCCCGCGCAACGGAAGGTCGTCGTCGATGCTGCGTTGCTGGGGTATGTAGCCGACTCCGGATTGACCGCGATGCACCGGCGTTCCGGCGATCGCCGCGGTACCGGAAGTCAGGTTGTTCTGGCCGAGCAGGACCTTCAGGAGCGACGTCTTGCCGGAACCGTTCGGGCCGAGGACGGCGACGAACTCTCCGGGTTGGACGGTGAGGTCCAGGTTCTGCCACAGCGTGCGCTCGCCGAACGCCAGTCCGGCGTCACGCAGTTCTACAGCACACATGCACTACAGCTTTCCAGGGCTGGCGAGCGCCCGCCGAGTCAGGATGCACTCAGCGCAGCATCGAGATCCTGAGCCGCCTTGGTTTGCCATTCGATGTAGGTTTTTCCCTCGGGGAGCGTCTCGGTGACCTCGACGACGGGGATGCCTGCTGCTTCTGCAGTCGACCGGATGTCCTGCGTGACTGCGTCCTGGGTCTGGATGTTGTAGACCAATGCCTTGACGGAGTTGGACGTGAACAGGTCGCGGGTAGCTGCGATCGACGCGGGGGACGGATCGGTGCCCTCCTCGATGGCATCCTTGAAGTCCTCGGGGGTCTTGTCGTCGAGGCCGGACTCTTCGATGAGGTAGTGCGCGATCGGCTCGGTCTGTGCGACCGGTACTGCGGGATAGTCGGCGGCGATCTTGGCCGTCACGTCCGTAATTGCGTGAACCTGTTCGTGGAAGGCCTCTGCATTGGCGGTGTACTGCGCAGCGTTCTCGGGATCGAGCTGTCCGAGCTTGTCGGCAATGGATTCCGCTGTGGCAGCGGCAGTTTCGACGTTGTACCAGACGTGCTCGTTGACCTCGCCGTGGCTGTGACCGTCGGTGGACTCGTGGGTCGTGTCCTCCGGCTCTTCGGCGTCTTCGTGTGCGTGGTCGGAATCGAGCAGTTCGAACGCGTTCACCGACGGCACATTCTGGCCTTCGGAGCCGAGGATGTCGGTGATGAACTCGTCGTATCCGCCACCGTTGTAGACCACGAGCGATGCCTCCGCGACCTTGGCGGCATCACTGGGAGACGCCTCGTACGAGTGCGGATCGGCCGACGGGTCGGCGATGATCGACTCGACGGTGGCCAGGTTTCCGGCTACTGCTTCGGCGACACTGCCCCAGACATTGGTCGACGCGACGATGGTGATGGGCCCGTCGACGGCGTTGGCCGGGGCCGAGGTGGTCGACGTCTCGGCGTCCGAACTGCACGCGCTCAGGGTCAGAGCGGCGGCGCAGGACAGTCCGACGAGCGCGGTGGTGGTACGACGCATTGGGGGAACTCCTCGAGCGGCAGGATAAATGCAATTGGAAACCGTTACCGTTGTACTCTAGCGAGTCGGTCGCTCAGTATCGAATCGGGCCGATTTTCGCTGTGACCTGGTTTGCGACTAACGTCCGGGTATGTCCAGGTCGAGGGAGCCACGGCGCCCGGCTACGTTGGCGTCCATCGCGGCCGAGCTGAAGGTGTCTCGCACCACGGTGTCGAACGCGTACAACCGTCCAGACCAACTGTCCCCTGAGCTGCGTGAACGTGTGCTCATGGCAGCGAAGCGTCGCGGGTACGCAGGCCCGGATCCGGTGGCGCGCTCGCTGCGCACCCGCAAGGCCGGCGCGGTCGGACTCGTACTCACCGAGGCTCTCAGCTACTCGTTCCGGGATCCCGCCGCGATGGCGTTCCTCGCCGGCCTGGCCGAATCGTGCGAGGCAGCCGGCCAAGGGCTTCTGCTCATCCCTGCTGGTCCGGATCGCGAAGACACTGCAGCCGCTGCCGTCGTCCAGCAGGCAGGCGTCGACGCCTTCGTCGTCTACTCCGTGGCCGACGACGATCCATACTTGCTGGCGGTCCGCGAACGGCACCTGCCGATCGTCATCTGCGACCAACCGCGGGGTGTGCCCGAGGCGGCACTCGTCGCGATCGATGACCGCGCCGCGATGAAGCTCCTCGCCGAACAGGTCATAGCACTCGGGCACGAGCACATCGCCGTGCTGTGCATGCGTTTGGGGCGCGACCGTCGCGACGGCGTCGTACCCCCAGCGAGACTGGCAGACAGTCATTTTCACGTGCAGCGCGAACGAATCGCGGGTGTGAAGGAGGCGATGGTCGACGCCGGCCTCGACCCGGAGTCGTTGACCGTCGTCGAGCGGTTCGAACACACCATGCGTTCCGGTCACTCGGCAGCTGCGCAGGCGTTACAGGCAAACCGCGACACCACGGCCCTGCTCTGCACGACCGACGTCCTTGCGCTGGGAGCACTGAACTTTGCCAAGGTCACGGGCATCGATGTGCCCGGCCAGCTCACGGTCACCGGATTCGACGGTGTCGAGGACGCCATCCGGGACAACCTCACCACCGTCCGTCAGGACGCAGAGGAGAAGGGGCGACGGGCAGGTGCGCTGCTGATGTCCACCTCGAGATCCGGCGTCGTATCGACCGAATTCATGCCCACCGAGCTGTTCAAGGGGCGAACCGCCGGGCCGCCGCCGGGGTGAGCTTCGCCCGCCCACCATCGCTTGAATGGACCTTCGCAGCCATCTGACCGTATGGATGGACCTTTCAAGCGATGGTGGGCGCGGGCTGATGGTGGGCAAGCGAGGATGGGCCGACGCCCGGATCAGCTCAGCAACGCCGCACACCGCAGCAGACCGAGGTGACTGTAGGCCTGCGGATGGTTACCGAGGGAGCGCTCTGCGACTGGGTCGTACTCCTCACTGAGGAGGCCGGTCGGTCCGGCGGCGCTGACGAGCTGGGTGAACAGAGCTTCCGCTTCCGAACGCTGCCCGGTCAGCAGGTAGGCCTCGACGAGCCACGCGGCGCACAGGTGGAAACCGCCTTCGCCGCCGGGCAATCCGTCGTCGTGGTGATAGCGGTACACCGTCGATCCGCTTCGTAGCTCTGCTTCGGTGGCGGTGACTGTCGCTGCGAACCGCGGATCCGATGCGTCGATCAGCCCGGACAGCCCGATGTGGAGCGTGGCGGCGTCGAGGTCGGAGCCGTCGTACGCGGCGGTGTAGGACTGTACTTCGTCGTTCCAGCCCTGCTCGAGGACCTCGGCGCGAATGGTCGAACGCAATGTCTCCCAGCCAGGTTCGGTCTCTCGGTCGAACGTGGACGCGAGGGTGAGGGCCCGGTCGATCGTCATCCACCCCATCACCTTGGAGTAGACGTGGTGGCGCGGGTTGCCGCGGATCTCCCAGATGCCGTGATCGGGTTCGGACCACCGACGCTCGACGGCCTCGACCATCGACCGGACGAGGGACCAATCGTTCTCGGACAACGCTTCTTTCCCGTGCAACCCCTTCGCCTCGCGTGCATGCGAGAGGGAGGAGATGAGGTCGACGATCGGGCCGAACACGTCGAGCTGCACCTGCTGGTTCGCGGCGTTCCCGACGCGTACCGGCCGGGACCCGGCATAGCCGGGTAGCTCGTCGATGACAGCTTCCGGAGGCAGTCCGAGGCCCCAGATCGTGTACAGCGGATGTAGCCGCTCGGGGCCTGGAACCGATTGCAGCACACCGTGAATCCAGGAAAGGTAGTTCTCGGCTTCCTCTGTCGAGCCGAGGTTCACCAGTGCAGACGCGGTCAGTGCCGCGTCTCGTAGCCAGCAGTAGCGGTAGTCCCAGTTGCGGACGCCGCCGATCTCCTCCGGCAGCGAGGTGGTGGCGGCAGCCATGATCGAACCCGAATCGGAGTGCACCAAACCGCGTAGCGTCAACGCCGAACGCTTCATCAGATCGCGCTTGAGCGGGGGCAGGGTCAGGCCGTCGACCCAGTCCTTCCAGTAGGCCTCGGCGCGCTGTCGTCGTTCCGTCTCCGGAACCGCAGAAGGTTCGAGATCTTCGCTGCCGAGCCGTAGTTCGAGAACGATGGGACCCGAGGACGGGTCGACCTCGGCGTGCGCGGTCTGCTGCGCTCCGTCGGACACGATGTTCCACCGCACTCCAGGACTGCGCAGCACCATCGGATCCGCGGTTCCGTAGATGCGTAGACCGTCGTTCTCGGGTTCGAGGCGAGCCCAGACCTTGCCGAACTCGGGCCTCGGTGCGAATGTCACGACGGCGGTCGCTTTACCCGTGATGACCCGGGTCAGCGACGTCTGGCCACTGGGCACGTCGTGCGGCAGGTAGTCGGTGACCTGCAGGCTCGACCACTTGGTCTGCACGGTCATGGTGCCGTCGACGTACTGCTGGCTGAGCGGCAGGGCGGCACGGGTCGGTCCGACGCTGAAGTGGCCGGCTTCGTTGCCGCCGAGGAGGTGCGCGAAGATCGCCGCGGAGTCGGGTTCGGGGTGGCACAGCCAGGTCAGGTTTGCATCGGGGGTCACAAGCGCGACGGCATTGGGACTGGCCAACATGGTCAACCGCTCGATACGCGGGGCGTCCGCCCCGGACAGCCATTGCCGGCGTTCCTCGAGGAGGAACGCGAGGGCTAGTGCGACCTGTGCGGTGTTGTCGATGCGGAACTCGGCCGCGCTGTCGCCGGTGCCGACCTTGACGCCGATGTCGGGGCCGTGGAGCCGGGCGAAGGCCTTCTCGTCGGTGACGTCGTCGCCGAAGAAGACCGCCGCCGTCGCGCCTTCTTGATGGCGAAGGATGTCGAGCGCGACGCCCTTGTCGGTGACGATGACGGCAAGCTCGATGACGGATTTGCCCTCCGTGATCTGCACGCCGTCGCGCAGAGCAACACCGTTTCGAACCGCTTCGAGAGCGCGTTCGGCATCGTCGGGGTCGGCGTTGCGCACGTGCAGGGCCGCACTGGCGGGTTTGACCTCGACGGTTACGCCGGGGCAGCGGGCAGCGATCGACTGCATGTCGGTGGCGATGTCGTGCAGGAGCCTCTTGGCCTCGTCGTCGATGGCGTGGATGAAGCCCACGTCGAACTCGCTGCCGTGGCTGCCGACGAGCTGTACCTCGGCAGGCAGACGCGACAGCGTTGCCAGGTCGCGCAGTGCGCGACCGGAGATGACAGCGGCGGTGGTCCCCGCGAGGGTCGCGAGACCGCGCATGGCACTCACGGCTTCGGGGTGCGGAAACGCTTTCAACGGATCGGACACGATGGGCGCCATCGTGCCGTCGTAGTCGGAAGTGACGAGCAATCGAGGGGTCCGGGCGACGCCGATGAGGGCGCGGCGAAGTTCCAGCGGCAGATCCAGTGCAGTCACCTGAACGAATCTAGGCGATCAAGGCACAACCGCCTACTCGGACATCGTCGGGCTAGTCGATTGCCTTGGAGTCTCCGAGCAGAAGATCGACGGTCAGTTCGAGTCGCGCTGCCACATCGGTGGCGGAGGATCGCCGGGTCAACCATGCCACCAGATTCGACAGCCAGACATCACTGATGACGCGAGCGATACTGAGCTGCAACTCCGTCGGCTCGCCGTCGCTCATCGCTTTGGCGAACAATCGGTCCATCAGGCGCCCGACCTGATCGACCTCGGCGGCGGCGGACGCGTCGGCGAACATGAAGGCTCGCGTCATCGCTTCCGTGAGTAGTGGATCACGTTGCATGGCCCGTGTGATCTGCCCGAGGATCAGGTGCATGCGCTCCTGGGGCGTCTGGCCGGGGGGAAGTTTGCGGCGCGAATCGATCTTCTCGAATTCGCGGGCCAGTGCCGATACCAGCAGATGGACCTTCGACGGGAAGTAGCGATACAGGGTTCCGACGGCTACATCGGCGCGCTCGGCGACCGCACGCATCTGTACGGCTTCGTATCCGCCCTTGGACGCGAGTGCGAGCGTGGAATCGAGGATTCGCTTGCGGCGTTCACGCTGTGCGTTGGAGCTGAGATCGTCGTCCGTGAGCACACCGACCGAACGGAGTGGCGTCAGATCGCCCGATCCGTTCTTGTCGGAGGGGCTCACTGCGCCCGACCTGGATGATGAGGTCATTGACGTTTTCCTTCGCACCTTGACTCGTGACCAGCTAGCGTATTAGAACACGTTCTAGATGGAAAAGTCATCACGAGACCTGGGGAAACCACTGTGACAATTGCCACGACCGAGGACCAGCGCGACGTCCAGCAATCGATTCGATCGTGGGTGTCTTCGGCCGATCCGATCGGAACTTTACGCGCCGACGAGCTGTCCGCTTGGCGTAGCCACTGGCAGGCGCTCGCCGATATCGGGGTGTTCTCCGTTGCGGTGCCCGACAGTGCAGGGGGCGCGGGCGGCACTACGGCGGACCTCGCCGCGATGCTGGAGGAGACGGGCGCAGCACTCGTGGGCGGGCCGGTGATCGGGACGGTCCTGGCTGCGATCGTCCTGGCCAAGCACGGATCCGCCGCGGATATCTGCGACGGGCGTACTCCAGTTGCCGTCGTCCTGTCCGGTGCAATTCCCGAGGCGCGAGCCGAGGAGAACTCACTGATCGTCGACGGCACCGCCGAACTCGCCTTCGGCGGGGCCGACGGCGTCGCGGTTCTGCTGCCGGTCAGTCGGGAGGGTGAGCAGGTCTGGTGCATCGTTGCCGCGGATACCCCGGGACTGAAGATCGAATCTGTTCTCGGGGTGGATCGGACGGTTCCGCTGGCTTGGGTGTCGCTCGAGGCGGTTCGAATCCCGGCGGACGCCGTGCTCGAGAACGTGTCGACGCAGTACGTGCACGACCTGGCTGTCACCCTCGTCGCCGCCGAAGCCGCAGGCATCGCTGGATGGTGTCTGCGCACTGCCGTCGAACATGCGAAGTTTCGCGAGCAGTTCGGCGCGCCGATCGGGAGCTTTCAGGCCGTCAAACATCTGGCCGCCGACATGCTGTGCCGCGTGGAGAAGACGCGGGCAGCGGCGTGGGACGCCGCGGTGGCAGCCGACACCGCATCCGAGCAATTCTCGCTGTCGGCCGCAGTTGCAGGTGCGATCGCGCTGGATGCCGCCGTCGACACAGCAAAGGATTGCATTCAGATCCTGGGCGGAATCGGGTTCACCTGGGAGCACGACGCGCACCTCTACCTGCGTCGCGCGCTCGCTGTGCGGCAACTGCTCGGTGGCGCGACGCGGTGGCGCACACGGGTCACCGATCTGACGCGCGCGGGCATTCGCAGAACCCTTTCCGTCGATCTGGGCGCGGCAGAGGAGCTGCGCGCGAGAACCCGAGACGAGGTCGGGGAGATCGTCGCGTCCGAGGACCCTCGTGCGGCTCTCGCGTCGTCGGGTCTGGCCGCGGCGCACTGGCCGAAGCCACACGGACGCGACGCGAGACCCGCGGAGCAGTTGCTCTACGCCGAGGAACTTCATCGCGCGGGCCTGATGCCACCGGATCTGGTGATCGGCTGGTGGGCGGTTCCGACGATTCTCGAACACGGCACCGACGAGCAGATCGAGCGCTTCGCGGGCCCGACATTGCGAGGTGACATCACCTGGTGCCAGCTCTTCAGCGAACCGGAAGCGGGCTCGGATCTGGCCTCGTTGCGGACCACGGCGAAGAAGGTCGACGGTGGTTGGACGCTGCAGGGACACAAGATTTGGACCTCACTCGCGCGGGAAGCGGACTGGGCGATCTGCCTGGCCCGAACCGACCGCGACGTCCCGAAGCACAAGGGAATCAGCTACTTCGTCCTCGACATGGCATCGCCTGGAATCCGCATCGAGCCACTCCGCGAGATCACCGGTGACGCGGTGTTCAACGAAGTGTTCCTCGACTGCGTCTTCGTCCCCGACGACGGTCTCATCGGGCGCGAGAACGACGGCTGGAGGCTCGCACGCACGACCCTCGCGAACGAGCGCGTCGCGATGAGCAACGGTTCCACGCTGGGCTCAGCTCTCGAGGATGTCGTCGAAGCAACGGTCGAGGATGCGGGTGTGGCGGATCGACTCGGCGGTCTCATCGCCGACGGCCTCGTCGGATCGCTGCTGGAGTTCCGCGCGACGTTGCGACGGCTCGGCGGGCAGGATCCGGGTGCGGAATCGAGCGTACGCAAGCTGGTCGGCGTCCGTCATCGTCAGGACCTCGCGGAGTTCGCGTTGGAAGCGGTAGGACCTGTCGGCGCGGTCGAAGGTCCGCTAGCCAAGGAAATGTTGCTGACGAGATGTCTGTCCATCGCAGGCGGAACGACGCAGATCCTGCTGACTGTTGCGGCCGAGCGGATATTGGGGCTGCCGCGGTAGTGGGGGGTTGGGTCTGGTGATTGCCGCTCGAAGGTGTTAAAAATAGAACACGTTCTACCAATGCTGGTTCTCCCGTCGATAGGTGCTCAGGCGTGGACTTCACACGAGATTCAACCCAGACGACCATCGCCGAGATGGTCTCCGGACTATTGGCGCGCGAACCCGCGGACCTGTGGGCCGCGCTCTGGGACGCAGGACTGCTCACGATGTTGTTGCCCGAGTCGGCAGGCGGCGACGGCCTCGGTCTCCCCGAAGCGGCAACGGTGCTTACCGAACTCGCGCATGCCGGCGTGGTCGGTTCAGCCCTTGCGACTATCGGCTTCGGCATCGTCCCGCTGGCCATGCTTGCGCCGGACGCGGTCGATCCAACGATGCCACCGGGGTCGATCCTCACTGCCGCCCTCGCCGAACCTGGGCGCCCGTTCCCGTCGAATCCCTCGACCACGGCAACGCCCGACGGCGACCGCATGCGCGTCACGGGTACGAAGATCGCCGTCGCGTATGCGGAGCAGGCCTACCGGATTCTCGTGCCGACGTCGGCAGGAATCGTTCTGGTCGACCCGAAGAGCGACGGCGTACGGCTCACCCGCACGCCGTCGTCGTCCGGTGACCCCGAGTACGTCGTCGAATTCGATTCGGCACTTGGCGAATTCATCGGTGACGACGTCGCTGGCCTGTACCGGATTGCGCTGGCGTCGATCGGTGCTGTCGCCGACGGAATTGCCGCGGGCGCTGCCGAGTTGACGGCCTCGCATCTGGGAAGCAGGCATCAATTCGGAAAGCCGCTGGCGACGTTCCAGGCGGTCGCAGGCGAGATCGCCGACGTTTATGTCACGGCCCGAACGATCCACGTGGCCGCGGTCTCTGCGGTGTGGCAGGCGTCGCAGCGGCGAGAAGCCGACGACACCGACGTCCTCGCCTACTGGATCGCCGCCGAACTACCCGCGGCGATGCAGATGTGTCATCACCTACATGGGGGCATCGGCGTCGATGTCACGTACCCGATGCACCGCTACTACTCGGCGGCAAAGGATCTCGCCCGACTCGTCGGAGGTTCGTCCTACCGACTCGACCTAGTGGGGGCAGCATGTTCGTCGAACTGACCGAAGACCAACTGAAACTTCAAGCGGAACTGCGTCACTACTTCGCCGACCTCGTCGACGAGCACGACGCCGACATCATGATGACCGAGCGGCACGGAGCAACGTACCGAAAGATCATCAAGACCATGGGCCGCGACGGATGGCTCGGAGTCGGATGGCCGAAGGAGTTCGGTGGCCATGGCTTCGGCGACCTCGAGCAGTCGATCTTCGTGAACGAAGCTGCCAGAGCCGACATTCCGCTGCCGGCCGTGACGCTGCAAACCGTCGGTCCGACGCTGCAGAAGTACGGCACCGAGGCACAGAAGGCGAAATTTCTGACGGCCATTCTCGCGGGCGACGTCCACTTCGCCATCGGCTATACCGAGCCCGAGGCGGGCACCGATCTGGCGTCGCTCCGTACGACTGCGGTTCGGCACGGCGACGAGTACGTCGTCAACGGACAGAAGATCTTCACCACGGGTGGACACGACGCGGACTACGTCTGGTTGGCAGTGCGTACCGGCGCACCGGATTCCCGTCACCGCGGTATCTCGATGCTCATCGTCGACACCAGCGATCCTGGCTACTCGTGGACTCCGATCATCACGTGCGACGGCGCGCATCACGTCAACGCCACGTACTACAACGACGTCCGAGTTCCAGTCGACATGGTGGTCGGCGAGGAGAACGCCGGGTGGCGGCTCATCACTACTCAGCTCAACCACGAGCGGGTGATGCTCGGGCCTGCCGGACGAATCGCCGGTCTGTACGTGCGGTTGCGCAGGTGGGCCGAGAATCACTCGCTGCTGAATGAATCCGATGTGCAGCGCGTCCTCGGTGAGATCCAGGCAACGTTTCGCATCAACGAACTGTTGAACTGGCAGGTGGCATCGAGCACCGCCGATTCGGTGGACATCGCGGACGCCTCGGCAACGAAAGTGTTTGCCACCGAACGTATTCAGCGCGTCGGTCGGATAGCGGAGGAAATGGTCGGACGGCACGGTAACCCGGCGGACCCGGATACCGGAAAACTGATGGACTGGCTCGACAAACAGGTCAAACGCAATCTCGTCATCACCTTCGGCGGTGGTGTGAACGAAGTCATGCGCGAACTCATCGCCACCTCCGGTCTCGGGTTGCCGAGGGTGATCCGGTGAGCACGTCGATCGCCGAGGCGGCCGAACGCATTGCGGCGGCGGGTGACAGCGCACCGAAGCCGGGTCGCGATCCCGTCAACCAGCCGATGATCAACAACTGGGTCGAGGCCATCGGCGACACCAATCCCATCTATGTCGACGCCGCCGCAGCCGAAGCGGCCGGGCATCCTGGCGTCGTCGCGCCGCCCGCGATGGCGCAGGTCTGGACGATGGGCGGTCTGCACCGGACCCGAGCTGCGGACGATCCGCTCGGCCAGATCATGGAGATCCTCGACGAGGCAGGCTTCACGTCGATCGTCGCTACCAACTGCGAGCAGACGTACCATCGGTACCTGCAGCTCGGGGAGGAAGTGACGCTGACGGCCCGCCTCGGTGACGTAGTGGGGCCGAAGAAAACGGGCCTTGGCCTCGGCTGGTTCGTGACGGTGCACAACACCTGGTACGTGGGCGACGAGGCTGTCGCCGAAATGCTGTTTCGGGTGCTGAAGTTCGCACCTGTCGCGAAAGAGGACCCAACCGAGCAGATCCGACCCGTGGCTTCGCAGGAGACCGAGTTCTTCTGGGAGGGAACCAAGGTCGGCGAGCTGAGAATCCAACGGGTACAGGACGGTTCACTCCGGCACCCGCCGATACCGGCGATCTGGCAGGACAAGAACAAGCCCATCGACTATTGCGTCGCCACCGGAACGGGCACGGTGTACAGCTACGTCGTTCACCATGCACCGAAGGTTCCGGGCCGAACGTTGCCGTTCGTGGTTGCGCTCGTCGAACTCGAGGAAGGAGTGCGGATGCTCGGAGAACTACGAGGAGTGGATCCGTCGGAGGTAGTCGTCGGACTACCCGTGCAGGTCGAGTTCGTGCGTATCGACGACGATCTGACGCTCCCGGCGTGGAAGGCAGTGCGATGATCGCCGCGGTCGGAGATGTTCTCCCCGAGTTGCAGATCACTGCCGATCCGACGTTCGTGGTGTCGACGGCGTTGGCCACCAGAGATTTTCAGGACGTGCACCACGACCGTGACAAGGCCGTCCAGCGCGGATCGAAGGACATTTTCGTCAACATTCTCACCGACACCGGGCTCGTACAGCGTTTCGTCACCGATTGGGCCGGTCCGTCCGTGGTGTTGCGGTCGATCGCGTTGAAACTCGGTGTGCCGTGGTACGCCTACGACACGCTGACACTGACAGGGGCCGTGTCGAGGGTGGAAGAGGGTGAGGTCACCGTGGACGTTCTCGGCACGGACTCTCTCGGGGCTCACATCACGGCGACGGTGAGGCTGGTATGAGCGGCTTTTCGAGAGAAACGGCGATCGTCGGCATCGGAGCAACGGATTTCTCCAAGGACTCCGGGCGGAGCGAACTTCGGCTTGCAGCCGAGGCCGTCACCGCCGCTCTGGACGACGCAGGCCTCACGCCGAACGACGTCGACGGACTGACGTCGTTCACGATGGACACCAACACCGAAACAGCTGTTGCGCGAGCGGTCGGCATCCCCAATCTCACCTTCTTCAGTCGTATTCACTACGGCGGCGGTGCGGCGTGCGCGACAATTCAGCAGGCCGCAATGGCTGTCGCAACGGGCGTCGCCGATGTCGTCGTCGCGTATCGGGCGTTCAACGAGCGCTCGGGCGCGCGGTTCGGCCAGGTGGCATCACATCTTGCGGCCGCGCCGACGTCGTCCGGAATCGACGCCGGATGGTCCTACCCGCACGGTCTCGGCACTCCGGCGTCCTTCGTCGCTATGGTCGCCCGCCGATACATGCACGTCTACGGCGCCACGAGCGAAGATTTCGGCAGAGTTGCCGTCGCGGACCGCAAGCATGCCGCCAACAACCCGGCGGCGTTCTTCTACGGCAAGCCGATCACGTTGGAGGACCACCAGAATTCGCGGTGGATCGCCGAACCGTTGCACCTGCTGGACTGCTGCCAGGAATCCGACGGTGGCATCGCACTGGTCGTGACCAGCGCCGAGCGTGCGAAGGATCTTCCCAATCCGGCGGCCGTCATCACCGCGGCAGCGCAGGGGAGTGGGCCCGATCAATACATCATGACCAGCTATTACCGCGACGCAATGACGGGGCTGCCGGAAATGGGACTCGTCGGTGATCAGTTGTGGGCGCAGTCCGGTCTGACCCCGGCGGAGATGCAGACGGCAGTTCTGTACGACCACTTCACGCCGTTCGTGCTGATGCAGTTGGAGGAACTGGGGTTCTGTGGCCCGGGTGAGGCCAAGGATTTCGTCTCCGGCGGTGCGATCGAACTCGGCGGCAGGCTGCCCCTCAACACCCACGGTGGGCAGTTGGGCGAGGCGTACATCCACGGCATGAACGGAATTGCCGAGGGCGTCAGGCAGATTCGGGGAACTTCGGTGAACCAGGTACCCGACGTGGAGAACGTACTCGTGACGGCAGGTACCGGCGTTCCTACGTCCGGTCTGATTCTGTCGAAGTAGAAGTAGCGTTCATCGCACTGGCCGATTCGGTGACGATCTGCTCCATTGCCCGTTCGGCCGCCTGCGCGTCACCCGCCTGAATAGAAGATGCGACGACGCCGTGCAGGCGAATGGCCTCGGGATCGGCCTGATGCGGCATCAGCGCGTGACGGGTACGCCCGGCCAGTACCTCGACGACGATCTCGGACATCGAACGCAGCATTGGATTACCTGATGCTGCAAGAAGAGTGCGGTGAAAGTCGGAATCGTGGGCCAGGTAGGCGTCGGAGTTCGCGGCACGGGAGGTGGCAGACATGCCGATCACTGCGGCCGTCAGCTGTCCGCAGTGTTCCGGTGTCGCCCGCTGTGCGGCGAGCCGCGCCGCTAAAGGCTCTATACCCGAACGCAATTCGCTGAGGATTGCAAGTTGTGCTGCGCGGTTGGGTCCGGCCAGTTGCCATCTGATCACCAGTGGATCGAGCGAATTCCACTGCGAGGAATCGAGCACGGTGATGCCGACTCGGCGACGAACGGTGAGGAGTCCGAGAGATTCGAGTACGCGAACGACTTCGCGGACGACCGTTCGTGATACCTCGAACCGGGTGGCTACGTCGTCCGCCGAAATCCTGGTTCCCGCGGGCACGGTTCCGTCCACGATGTTCCGTCCCAGTTTCTCGAGTACGGAGTCGTGTAGTTGTAGGAAATCCGCGCGTGCTTCGACCACCACTGTTCGATCGTGCCACGTATACGCGAGGTTCTCTCGCCGCTAGTGTCTTCGGCAAAGGGGAGGTGGGCTATGACCAAGCGTTACGACGTGCGTTTTCCATCCGGTTCGGTCGACTGCAGTGCCTGGTTCTACGAGGGTGCAGAGGGAGCTCCGGTGATCGTCATGGGACACGGGCTCGGGGGAGTCAAGTGGATGCGTCTCGATGCATTCGCCTCGAGGTTCGCGGCCGAGGGGTACTCGTGCCTGGTGTTCGACTACCGCCACTTCGGCGACAGCGAGGGCCAGCCGCGCCAACTTCTCGACATCGACCGGCAGCTGCAGGACTGGGCGTCGGCCATCGCGTACGCGCGAACACGTGGCAGCGGCGGTGTGGTGCTGTGGGGAACATCGTTCGGCGGTGGCCATGTCATCGTCGCGGCGGCGCGGGACGGTGGTGTCGCCGCTGTGGTGTCGCAATGCCCGTTCACCGACGGCATGGCATCCGCCTTGGCCACGAACCCGCTCGTCGCAGCTCGGGTGACGGCGCGCGCGGTAGGTGACCGGGTCGGCTCCCTGCTCGGTCGCGAGCCGAAGTTCATCCCGCTGGCGGGCCCGCCGGGTTCGACAGCCCTGATGTCCTCGTCCGACGCACTGGACGGCTATCTGGCGCTCGTGCCCGAGGGGAAGGCGTTTCGGAACGAGGTACTGGCCCGGGTCGGTCTCGACATTCCGCTGCGTCGCCCTGGTCGGCATGCCGGAAAGGTCACGTGCCCGATCATGTTCTCGGTGTGCGAGACCGACACCGTTGCGCCGGCCAAGGCCACCCTGCGGCATGCGAAGCGTGCACCGAAAGGCGAGGTCGTCGTCTATCCGGACGGCCACTTCGACATCTATGTCGGGGATGCGTTCGACCGTGTCGTCGCCGACCAGATCGAGTTCCTGTCCCGCGTGGCTCCCGCCGTGCGCGCCTAGAGATTAGTAGTACGAATCGATCATGGTCTTGCATTAAGTACTACATTTTGGGATAGTGAGCAGGGTCACCTCGTTCCGGCGGGGCTGACCGCCTCACGTTCGACGGGAAAGAACTCGTACTCGCTACTTCTACCGCTTGCGCACGACGCGGGAGGCCGGTTGGTGACGGTGTATCTGGGTACTTCGATCGAGCGGAACCCGAAAACTTGGAGTGTGATGGTATGCGCTGTTTCTGTGACGGTCCTGGCTGGCATGTCGACTTGGATTGCGGTGATCTGACGTGAATTCGCCACCGAACCCCCATCCGGTTCTCGTCATCATGGGTGTGTCGGGATCTGGGAAGTCCACTGTCGCAGGCATTCTTGCGGGTGCGTTGAAGTGGGACCTGCAGGAGGGGGATGACCTGCACCCTGATTCGAACGTCGAGAAGATGGCGTCGGGGCAGCCGTTGACCGATGCCGATCGCTGGCCGTGGTTGGAAACCATCGCCGACTGGATACGAGCCCACACCGCCGCGGGCGAACCTGGAATCGTGACATGTTCGGCGCTCAAGCGAAGCTATCGAGACGTCCTGGAGAGGGGGTCGGAGGGTCGCGTCGTATTCGTTCACCTGGCGGGAACGCGGGAGCGAATCAGCGGCAGGTTGAACGCCCGGATGAACCACTTCATGCCGAGCGGTCTACTCGACACACAGCTATCGACTCTCGAGTCGATCGGATCCGACGAAGACGCAATCGTCGTCGACGTAGGCCCGCCACCTGCAGAAATCGCGGCCACGATAATCGCAGAACTGGAGCGTACCCGCGGAATATGAAGCAGCAGCGCTGGTTTTTAGGCATACAAATGTCCGACATTCTTGCCAAAAGTATGTTGAATGCGGGAAAGTGAAGTGGTTCACGAAGACATCCGCTCGCGCAGACAGGTCACAAACCTCGATGCGCCGGCGCTCATGAGGAGACCCCGATGGTGAGAGGCGTTCCTTCCCGGCCGGTCGAATTGCCGGTTCCGAATGCCGACGTGTGGGATTGGCAACTAGACGGACTGTGTCGCGGCTACGACTCCTCGGTCTTCTATCACCCCGAGGGGGAACGAGGCCGAGCCCGCGCGATGCGGGAAAGGAAGGCCAAGGCCATCTGCGCCGCATGTCCGGTGCTCGTCCAGTGTCGATCGCATGCATTGTCGGCGAACGAGCCCTACGGCGTGTGGGGTGGAATGTCCGCCCACGACCGCGCCGATCATTACCGCGCCGAGGCTCGGCTGGCTTAGCCTTTCTCACCGTGACCGAACCCCGGAAGTCCTCTTCGGTACGTGGATGGGACGTCGTGATCTCGGTGGCTGCCCTCGTGTTCACTGTGATGCTCGGCGGCCTGGCAGTCCTCGTCGGGATCTTCTCGGTGGCATTCCTCGACCACCGACATCAGTCGAGTGCAGACGGGGCCGTCACCGCTGTCGTGGTTACGCTTGCCGTGGCCGGACTCTTCGGTGCCGTCGGGTTCTTCGCGATGGCCGTCAGGCTCGCGCGCCGGCGAATCGCCTGGCCGTTGTCGGTGGGAACGCTGGTGGTGTGCATGCTGACATGTATGGCGGGAGCGCTCTGGTACGCCTCGGCAATAGGCGCCTGAGCGTCTGGACGGGTTTCGTGTCGGTGGCCTCGTGCACCATGTCGAAACATGAACAAGGTCTTGCGTGCGACGCTCGCCAGTGCGGTCGTCATCACCACGGTCATCGGCATCGCGTCGTTCGTCTTGAGCTTCGCGGCGCTGTGGGATCTCGCGACGATGGCGGGAGTGCCCCGGAGTCTGTCGTGGCTGTGGCCGGTCATCGTCGACGGCACCATCCTCCAAGCCACCATGTCGGTCATCGCGCTGGCGCAATTCGAGGATCAACGCAGTGGGCGACGGTTCTTCTGGGCAGTTCTCGTCATCGCGGCGTTGGTGAGTATCGGGGCGAATGCGTTGCACGCGTTCATCTCTCCGGCCGGCATGCTGCACCCCGCGCTGTCGGCAACCATTGCCACCGTGGCGCCGGTCAGCCTACTGGCCGCCACCCACGGCCTCGGCATTCTCGTCCGACTGCCCGCCCTCGGTCCGTCCGGGGCCTCATCGGCGCGCGGCGAAGCGTCCACACAGGACGCCCCAGCTGTGCCCAAACCCCCTGTGCCGATACCCTCTGTGTCGATACCCTCTGTGTCGATACCCTCAGCGCCCATATCCCCTGCACCCGATCCCGATCCCGTCGAGGCTCCGGCTCGCGAGGAAGCGCTGCCAGCGCTACACGACGAGCGGTTGAGCGACCCCGTGACCGAGCGGCTGAGCGACCCATTGGCAGACGTGGATCGGTGGATACTCGACGAGGACCGATCCGACGATCTTTACCCGGTAGACGCGCCTTGATAGACGGCGGCCCTCGGGTGCGGGGTTACGTGGCACTATCGGGAGGATGAGCAAGGTGACTCCGCAGGTGCCCGGTCCAGGTCAAGAATCGGTGTGGGACTATCCGAGGCCCCCGAGGCTCGAGCAATCGAACCGGTTGATCACGGTTAGGTTCCAGGGCGTCCTGGTGGCCGAGACTCGTGAGGCCTGGCGCGTGCTCGAAACGAGCCATCCACCTACGTGGTACATCCCGCGGGACGATGTGGCCGCCAACGCGCTGCGCCCTTCGGAAGCGCGTTCCACGCACTGCGAATGGAAGGGCGCGGCGACGTACTGGGACGTGAGCGGCCATGATGCGGTGAGTACGGGTGCGGCCTGGAGTTACGAGACCCCTACGGAACGGTTCCTTCCCATCACCGGACACCTTGCGTTCTCGCCGAGTCGACTGGAATGCGAAGTCGACGGGGAGCGTGCCACTCCGCAGGAGGGTGGGTTCTACGAAGGTTGGATCACCAGTGACGTCGTCGGACCGTTCAAAGGAATTCCCGGCAGTTGGGGCTGGTGAATCAGCCGCCGAACTTCTCGCGGTGTATTGCCTCCGATAGTGGGCGACGAGGGCGCCACCCGAATCGTTCGAGGTCGGGGACCGTCTGAAATTCCGAAACGGGTCCGACGCACAGCCACGCGATCGGGCGCACGGGAGCAGGTATGCCGAGCAACTCCGATAGGAACTGCTCCTGGTAGAACGACACCCATCCGACGCCGATGCTCTCCGATATCGCGGCGAGCCACAGATTCTGTACAGCCAACACGGCAGAGAAGATGCCGGTCTCGTCGACGGTTGCCCGGCCGAGGACGTGCTGGCCGCCACGTTCGGGATCGTAGGTGACGACGACTCCGGTACCGGAAGTCTCGATGCCCTCTATTCGTATCGGATCGAACGTTTCTCGGCGATCAGCGGGGAGCGACTGCGCGAACGCCACGCGTTCGTCGGCGACGTGTCGTCCGAATGCGGCCAATGTGTCCGGGGACCGGACGATCACGAAATCCCACGGTTGGGTGTTGCCCACGCTCGGCGCATGATGGGCGGCGTCCAAAATCCTGTGCAGCACATCATCTTCGATGATCCGACCGTCGAACTCGGCGCGAACATCACGGCGTGATCGGATCGCGGTGTAGACCGACATCGGGGCTTCGGCGTCGCTCATGGGGTATCCGTGTACTCCTTCAGCTCGGCGTTCAGCTTGGTCACCGATGCCGGTATCTCGTCGGCCGGCACCGGACGCCCCACATAGTAGCCCTGAGCATAGTTGCAGCACAAAGCTTTCAACTCCAGGAGGGTATCGCGGTCTTCGACTCCTTCGGCGGTGATGGTGAGGCCGAGGGTGCGTGCCAGGTCGATCGTCGATCGTACGATGACGCGATGCGCGGGTACCGTCATCATGTCGAGCACGAACGTCTTGTCGATTTTCAACTGCTGCACCGGTAGTCGCTGAAGGTATGCCAGCGAACTGTAGCCGGTTCCGTAGTCGTCGATCGCGAGTGTCACGCCGAGTCGGCGCAACTCCGCCAGGGTTTCGATCGCAACCGGTGGGTCCGTCATCGACGAGGTCTCGGTGATCTCGATCGTGAGCATTCGTGGGTCGAGTCCGGCGTCGAGCGCCCGTCGAACCTGCTCGACGAGTGTGGTGTCGAGCAGGTTTCGAGTCGAGACGTTGATGGAGAGTGCGAGATCGATGCCCTCGCGTCGCCACTCGAGGTGCTGTGCAGCCGTCTGAGTGAGGACGAAGTCGAGAAGCGGGCGGATCAGGCCGGTGCGCTCTGCCATCGGAAGGAACGAGTCGGGTTCGATCAATCCTCGGACTGGATGGTTCCACCGCAGTAGGGCCTCGACACCGACTGCTTCCATGGCTGTGAGGTCGACCTGAAGTTGGTAGTAGAGCTCGAGATGATGCTGATCGATTGCCGTGGTGAGCTCGCTGAGAAGAAGCAGCTGCGCACTGTTGTCGCGAGCCATCGAGCTGTCGTACACGGCAGTGCGGGGCTGCACTGTCTTGGCGGATTCCATCGCCAGGTAGGCCTGTTGGCCCAAGTTCTCGGCCGGAGGTTCTGCCGAGGTCGATATTCCGATACTGACCTCCACGAACAGAGTTGCATCAGCGGTGGTGACCGGCCGGCGTAGCGTGTGGTGCACGTCGTGGGCGATGTCCTCAGCTTCGCACGGGAAGGTCGTGGTCGCGATCAGGAATTCGTCGGTGCCGACTCGGGCGACGACTCCGCGCAGGCCCACCGCGCGGGTAACGCGGTGGGCGACGGCGCGGACCACGTCGTCGCCGACCCGGTGGCCGAAGGTGTCGTTGATGTCCTTGAATCGATCGATGTCGAGCAGCAGGAACGCCAGTGGTTGTCGGTAAGCGTCGTTGACGTCGATCCATCGTTCGAGACCGCGGCGGTTCAGGAGACCGGTGAGATGATCGGTGTCGGCTACGTTTCGTAGTGTCCTCGTCTGCCGTTGCAGTAGCCGAAGCAACTCGCTCACCCGCACGAAAATCAGGCAGACAAGGATCGTCGCGCTCAGGACGACTCCCCATCCCCATTCCCGCACGGGCTCACCTCGGATCAGCATGATCGCCATGACCGCGGGTGCTGTCAGCGCCGCCGCGGTGACGATAAGCACGGTGGGAAGGTTGTACGAGGCCGCGATGGTGGAAACGCTGCTGCGCGGGTTCGGGGCGGAGAGGCGGCGCATCGAGGGGTGCAGTGCGGCGGTGCCGATGAGGATGTTGTAACCCAGGTAGCCCGCGTCCGCAACGTTGTGTCCGGCAAAGGTGAAAGTGACGAGTTCGTACGCCGTGTCAGCGGCCAGGACAAGGACGACGGCGGCTATGAGCAGTCGGAATGCTGTGCTCTGCCACTGCGTCGCACTGACGAAGTGAACGAGAAGACCGAGTAGAAAGATGTCCATGGCGGGGTAGGCGACGGCAAGAAGCCCCGCAGCTGTGGAGACGTCGACCGCGTTCGGCTGCACGACGAATATCCACAGAATCAAACCGAAAGCGATCATGACGATCATGCTGTTGGCGACGTGGCCGAGATCGCCTCTTCTCCAGCCCTCGTGAACCAACAGATAGAGACCGGCCGCGAGTACCGGGTAGCCGACGAGGTAGATGTAGTCCGCAGGGGACGGCAACGGGACGGTGCCCTGGGTCTGCGAAATGTAGAGGTACATGGCGTCGCCCGCCACCCACAATGCAGACCCGGCGGCAACTAGCCCCCATGCTCGGATTGTGGCGGGCCGGTAGATCCACATCCCTGCAGTCACTGCCGACACCGAGACCAGTCCGATGCCGACGAACACCGATTCCGAGACCGGCCCTGGCGGACTTGCGAAGTAGCCGGCGCACGCCACGACGCCGAATACGAGAAACAACCACCACTTCACCGGTTGTCCTTCCCCCTCACCGCCACCACGAGTTCGCAGTCCCAACATTCCACATTCGATCACCCAGGACACTTCGAATGCGCGATCGGGGCGCAGCGGTACCTAGGTTGTCAGGGAAGGAGCTGGTCGATCAGGGTGTTGCTGTAGATGCGATGCGGGTCGAAGGTGTTGTAGACGGAGAGGGCGGTGTCCCAGTTCTCGTCGGCCGGGACGCCCTCCCTGTAGGTATCGGGAAGTATCGTGTCGATGACATCGGCATCCTTGTACGGCAGCTCGGTGCTGAAGGCCCATCCCTTGGACCACTCGGGCCGGAACGTTGCCCACTGGCCGGAGTAGTGTCCGCGCATCCACTGTTCCATCTCACGGTAGAACGCGAACATGCCGGGAGTGCCGGGGACTCCGAGCACGTTGAGCCATATTGCGGTGTCCCACTCGGGGTGGTCCGGGCGAGGTCGCATGGCCGAGATGGTCGGTGGACCGGCCGAATCGACGACGACGTCGGCCGGATCGTCCATACCGCAGCATCGGATCTCCACCGGACCGTTGATGGGGAATTGTCCGATGGACTGGTAGTAGGACACTCGGCTCTGGAACCACACGGCGAAGTCGTGAATGACCTGTGCGACGTTGGCCCTGGAGGTGATGACGGCGCCCCCACCCTCGGTCAGGAGCAGGGTGCTCGGTTTGATGTAGAACTGTAGGTCCTTCGCCCATCCCCAGAGGTCGTACGACGCGGTTGCGGCAAGCCCGGCGACCGTCGTCCCATAGAAGACCTGACCGAATGCCGGTGCGATGGAGGTATTTCCAACGGTGAGCTGTCCGATCAGATCCGAGGCGATCTCGGGCAGGTTGTCCGAGAAGGGATAGTTGTACGGCCCGAACACTTCTCGTGAAGCGGGCGGCTTCTGTGGGCAGATCGACCATACTTTGAGCCACGGGTTTTCGGTGAACGGGTACCAGATTGCCTCGACGCGTCCGGTCCGGTCGAGGAAGCTCTCGAAGGTTCGACCTGGGGCGCCGCCGGTGGCGAACAATTCGCGCCAACCGATATCGGTGAAGCTCTCGCAGCGCATGCGAGTATTCGCGCCTGCCTGCAGCGTCACCGAGGTCAGGAAGGTACGCCCCAGATGCGCCAGCAGGGGAGTGATCTCGGGCTCCGACCGATCGAAGGTGCGCAGTGCGTACTCGGAGCCATTCCACACCACCGCGGTGAGCGACGTGATCAAGTTGCTCATCGAGCCGTATGTCGTTCCAGGAGTAGTTGATTCGCCAACGGCCGGCACCGCTGCCCCATGTGCATCGACCGCGAGTGCACCAGCGACGGACAATACACCCGGCGCGGGCACGCTGACCCATCCCAGTCCGTTGTTCTGCAGCTGCGCCAGAATCGCCTCGATCGTGGCTCCCGCTCCGGCGGAGACCGTCGCGGTGCCGGGATTCACCGAGATGCCGTTCAGGTGAACCATGGTGTCCACCAGGACAGTTCGATCGAGGTTCTCGCCGTTGACGATGGTCAGCGGGGTCCACCCGTGCATGGCGCCGCGCGGGCGAATGCGATAGCCGTTCGCGTGTGCCCAGTTCGCCAACCGCACAACGTCGTCCGGCGTCACGGGTGAGCAAGTCCAGATGGCGTCGAGGATGATCTCTTTCGACCAGTTCTGGTAGCGCTGCTGATACAACGGAATGCCGCCGGGGAAGTTCGGTGGTGCGGGGATCGTCGTATCGACGCTTCCGAAGGGGGCGGCACCGGCGGGTACTGCACGCATCACCGAGGCAGCGGCGAGTGCGCCTGCCCCGGCGGCGATGAACTGTCGACGATTCAGCTCGGACATGATTCTCCGTCTTCTTTTTCAATCGGGCTTAGCGGGCGGCAATGACGACATCGGCGAGAGCAGGGGCGTCCTCTCTCCCGGGTACGGTCACGCCGACAATGTAGCGATCGCCTTCATCCCAGATGCGGCACGCTAGGTCCTCGCCGGGATAGACAACGCCTGCGAAGCGCGCGGCGATGCTGCGCATGGCGCCGGCATCGCCATCGAGGACGGTGTCCGTGACTGCCTTCGCAACCATCGAATACGTGCACAGACCATGCAGAATCGGTTTCGGAAACCCTGCTGCACGGGCGAATTCGGGATCCGAGTGCAGTGGATTTCGATCACCGCACATGCGGTACATCAACGCCTGTTGCGGCAGGATCGGAATGCGCACTTCGGCGTCCGCGACCCGGTCCGGTAGGGCCACCCTGGTGGACGGGCCGCGCTCGCCACCGAATCCACCTTCTCCTCGTGCGAAGATCGACGATCGTGCTCGCCAGAGTGCGGTGCCGTCGAGAGCCGTGGTGGTCATTTCCTGCACGATGACGGCAGCACTGCCCTTATCCCAGATTTCGGTGATTCGAGTGACCGTCTCGGCCTCCCCCGATGCCGGAACAGGTGCATACGTCTCGATCTCTTGGCTACCGTGCACAACCTTCGCAAGGTCGATGTCGATTCCGGGGAACCGCACCCGGGGAGCCTCCGTGCTGTGGAAGGTCGCCGCGACGGTCGCGAACGTCGGAAGTACTTGGGGCTTCGCGTCGTCGAGATAACGCAGTTCCCGGTTGTCGAGCGGCGACGATCCGGCGCCGAGAGCGAGGTGATAGGTCTGAATATCGTTGGGAGTCCAGGAAAACCGTTGTCGAGGTAGCTCGGCCCCGAGGGCAGCCTTCAGGTCTATGCTCATTGCGCCGTCCGGCTGATCATGTCGAGCACCGCGAGATATCCGAAGGTCATGGCCGGTCCGATGGTCGCGCCGGGCCCGGCATAGGTGTGCCCCATGACCGGGGCGCTTGCGTTGCCGACCGCATAGAGGCCATCGACGACACTGCCGTCCTCACGCAGCACTCGCGCGTCGGCGTCGGTGAGGAGACCTCCCTTCGTGCCGAGATCGCCCGGCACCATCTTGACGGCATAGAACGGGGCCTTGTCGATAGGGCCGAGGCTTGGGTTCGGCTTGTTCGTCGGGTCGCCGTAGTACTTGTCGTACCCGCTGTTGCCGCGACCGAAATCCTCGTCGACACCGGTGCGCGCGAATCCGTTGAAGCGCTTCACTGTTGCGCTCAACTCGGTGGGTGGAATTCCGGTCCGTTCGGCCAGTTCCGAGATGGTGTCCGCCTGGACCACGACCCCGGCTTTCAGCCATCGAGACGGGAACCGCTTCTTCGGTTGCAGGCCGGCGAAGATGTATCGATCTCGATACCTCTGGTCGATGATCATCCAGGTCGGAATGTTCTCGCCGGGTCCATCACCGACGCCGTACTCTCCGCCGTACATCGAATGCACGGCCTCGACGTAGGGCGCTGCCTCGTTGAGGAATCGCTTGCCCGAAGAGTTCACCATGATGCCGCCGGGCAATGTGCGTTCGGCGATGCAGAACCACGGTCCGCCGGTCAGTGGAATCGATGGCCCCCACCACGCGTCGTCCATCAGATCCACGGCGGCGCCTAGCTTCTGGCCGGCGCGAATACCGTCGCCGGTGTTCGCTTTCGCCCCGACGGTCCACTCCGTCCCGATCGGTTCACGCTGGTACTGCTTGCGCATCTCCTCGTTGTGTTCGAAACCGCCAGAGGCGATCACGACGCCGAGGCCCGCGCGCAGAACATGACCGTCGGCGGTCTCGACGCCTCGAACCCGACCGCCCTCGACGACGAGATCCACCATCGGAGTGTCGAGAAGCACGGGTACGTTGATGTCCTGAAGCCCGGCCCGCAGTGCGGCAGCGAGAGCTTGGCCTCGGCCGAGAAGGTGCTTTCCGGTGAGTTTCGCTGCCATCCAGCGCATTCCGACGCGCATCACCCGTGCGATACCACTCGGATGGCGCCGTAGCAGGTTGATCGTCCGGTAGTCGGCCTGCGTGAGCACGACGTTGAGCGGCGCCTTCCCGTAGTCCGGTTCCAAATTGTTCACCTCGGTTCCGAGGCACGAGGCGTCGAACGGTGTCGGTTCGACCGACCTGCCGCCGACACGTCCGCCGGGGGCTTCCGGGTAGTAGTCCGAGTAGCCCGGCACCCACTGCATTTTCAGCGGCGAGTTCGCGAGAACGAAGCTCAGCATCTCGGGTCCGCGCTCGAGGTAGGTGTCGATGCGTTCCTTCGACACGACGTCACCGATGATCGCGTGGAGGTAGTCGCGGGCGGCTTCGGGAGTGTCGTCGACTCCGTCTGCCTCGAGCGCCTCGTTGTTGGGGATCCAGACGCCGCCGCCGGATCGGGCCGTCGACCCGCCGAAGTGTCGAGACTTCTCGATCACGACGACGCTCAGTCCGCGGTGCGCCGCGGTGAGTGCGGCCGTCATCCCGCCGGCGCCACTTCCGACCACGACGATGTCGTATTCCTGCGTGCTCATTTAGAACACGTTATAGAATGATCGCGGTTCCAGTCCATGCTTTCAGGCAGCGAAGATGGTAAGAATTTCGTTCATCGACAGAAACACGTTCCAGTTTACTAGTCCGGAGGTTACGAGTGACGTGGGATCTACACGCCGACGTCGTGGTGGTCGGTTTCGGAGCGGCCGGAGCGGCGGCGTCCATTCAGGCGAGAGAGTCGGGCGCCGAGGTGATCGCGCTCGACCGTTATTCGGGCGGCGGGGCCAGCGCGTTGTCAGGCGGGGTCGTATATGCAGGCGGTGGTACATCCGTCCAGGACCTCGCGGGAGTGAGCGACAGCGTCGAGCACATGTTCGAGTATCTCCGGAAGGAAGTAGGAGATGCAGTGAGTACCGCGACGCTGCGACGCTTCTGCGAGGAAAGTCCGCAGATGATCGAATGGCTGCAGGCGCACGGTGTGCCGTTCGACGCCTCCCTGTGTCCGTACAAGACCTCGTACCCCACTAACCGGCACTACCTCTACTATTCCGGCAGCGAAGCAGCGGGCGAGTTCCGCTCGGTCGCGACGCCAGCTCCCCGGGGCCACCGGGCGAAGGGCAAGGGGACGTCGGGAAAGATGCTGTATTCCCCACTCGCCTCATCCGCATCGAGTTCCGGTGTACACCTGGTACCTCAGACGCGAGCCATGTCTTTGGTCGTGTCGGACGGGCGTGTCGTAGGCGTCGAGTGTCGGTCGATGCGCCGCGCTCCGGCCCGTATTCGAATGCTGCATCGACGACTTGGAATGCTCTCGGCGAAACCGGGCATCT
Source organism: Rhodococcus sp. FG69 (assembly GCF_057808915.1). Lineage (NCBI taxonomy): Bacteria > Bacillati > Actinomycetota > Actinomycetes > Mycobacteriales > Nocardiaceae > Rhodococcus > Rhodococcus sp. FG69. The sequence goes on from NZ_JBMDIX010000035.1 coordinate 58,960, forward strand.
ACGCTCCCCAGCTGAGGTATCTGCTCGAGCGTCGTCTCGCTCACCTGGAGAAGAAGTATTCCGAGGTACTCCGAGTCGAAGCACGACGCGGCGTCGTGCTCAGCGCGGGCGGGTTCGTCGCCGATCGAGCAATGATGAAGGAACACGCTCCCAAGTACACCGGTGGGATTGCACTCGGGACGGCCGGGGACGACGGCAGCGGTATCACGCTCGCGACCGAGATCGGCGCGGCAACAGACAAACTCGGCAACGTGTCGGCCTGGCGTTTCATCGTGCCCCCCGTTCCCTTTCTCGGCTCGCTGCTGGTCGACCGTGAGGGGAAGCGAATGATCGACGAGTCGCGGTACGGCGCGGCCCTCGGCCACGCGATCGTCGAGCAGGGCGCTGGTCGCGGTTGGCTGCTCGCCGACGCCGATCTCGTCCGGAAAGCCAAGAAGCAACTTCCGTCGCAATCCACCTGGTTCCAGCGTGTTCAGAACGCGGGGCTGATGCGTACCGCGAAGCGCGGTGACACCATCGAAGCGGCCGCCCGAGCCGCCGGAGTCGATCCGTCCGGGCTCCGCGCGACCGTCGAGGAGCACAACGCGGCCATCGCAGCGTCGAGCGCGGACCCCTTCGGCAAGCACGACGACTTTCGTACGCCGGCACTGAAGGCTCCCTTCACGCTGTTCGACGCCGGGATTCCTCCCGGATCGACGGTGGCCAAGTTGATGAATCCGTGCCCCATGCTCACCCTCGGTGGCGTGGTGGTCGACGAAGAGACAGGCGGAGTGAAAGACACCTCGGGATCGACGATTCCGGGTCTGTTCGCCGCGGGACGAACCGCCGTCGGCTTGTGCTCGAACTCGTACGTCAGTGGTTTGTCGCTGGCGGATTGCATCTTCTCGGGGCGCCGCGCGGGCGCACATGCGACGAAAGGGGAACTTCGTGCTGTCGACGCAGACGCGAATTGAACTCGCCGAACGGTTGGCGACGGCAGAGATCACGAGGCGTCCGATCGCGCCACTGCCGGTCATCGACGTGGTCGACGCGTACGAAATCCAGTTGATGAACATCAGGCGACGGGTCGAGTCGGGAGCGACGATCGTGGGCCACAAGGTCGGCCTGTCGTCCCTCGCGATGCAGCAGATGATGGGCGTCGACGAACCCGACTACGGTCATCTCCTCGCCGACATGGAGGTATTCGAAGACGTTCCCGTCGATACCGGGCGGTTCTGCTTCCCGCGAGTGGAAGTGGAAGTGGCATTTCTGCTCGGGGAAGATCTTCCGGGTGAGGGATGCACCGTCGACGACGTCCTTGCAGCGACCGAGTACGTCGCGCCGTCCATCGAGCTGATCGACTCCCGTATCGAGAACTGGAAGATCGGTCTGTCCGACACGATCGCCGACAATGCGTCCTCCGCCGGATTCGTGCTTGGCGAGCAGCGGGTGCGACCGTCGGACATCGATCTGCTGGGCATCGACGCCGTCCTCTGGCGAAACGGCGAGGTTGCAGCGAAGGGACGAAGCGATGCGGTGCTCGGCAACCCCGTGACCGCAGTGTCCTGGCTCGCGCGCAAGGTCGCCGGATTCGGCGTCCGTCTGAAAAAGGGCGACATCGTGTTGCCTGGATCATGCACTCGGGCAATCGATGCCGAAGCCGGTGACTCGTTCCGTGCCGAGTTCACCGGACTGGGAACCGTCTCCCTCGAATTCACCTGAACAGGAAGGTCTGACCTCATGGCCACAGCGACCGTAGCGATAGTCGGCTCCGGCAACATCAGCACCGACCTTCTGTACAAGCTGCAAAGGTCGGACTATCTCGATCCGCGGTGGATGATCGGGATCGACCCCGACAGTGAGGGATTGGCCCGCGCTCGATCTCTCGGTCTCGAGACGAGCTCCGAGGGCGTCGACTGGTTGTTGGCGCAGGACGAACGACCAGATCTGATCTTCGAGGCGACCTCAGCGTACGTTCATCGAGCTGCTGCTCCGCGGTACGCCGAGGCCGGAATCCGCGCGATCGATCTCACACCCGCCGCAGTGGGCCCCGCGGTCGTACCGCCCGTGAACCTGCATGCGCACGTCGACGCGCTCAACGTCAACATGATCACGTGCGGTGGTCAGGCCACCATCCCGATGGTGCACGCGGTGTCTCGGATCGTCGAGGTGCCTTATGCCGAGATCGTTGCGTCCGTCGCCTCGGTGTCGGCCGGCCCGGGAACTCGGGCGAACATCGACGAGTTCACGAAGACCACCAGCCGGGGGATAGAGGAAATCGGAGGAGCCGCACGCGGCAAAGCAATCATCATCCTCAATCCTGCCGATCCACCGATGATCATGCGAGACACGATCTTCTGCGCCATTCCCGAGGACGCGGATCACGATGCGATCTCCGAATCCGTATTTCGAATGGCGGCGGAGATCGCGGAGTACGTACCGGGCTACCGCTTGCTGAACGATCCGCAGTTCGATCCTCCCTCCGAGATTTCGGGCGGATTCGCAAAGGTGTCGATCTTCGTCGAAGTGGAAGGCGCCGGTGACTTCCTACCACCCTATGCCGGAAATCTGGACATCATGACCGCTGCTGCCACCAAGGTCGGCGAGCAGGTTGCGCAACACATTCTGGAAGCGGGAGTTCGATGAGTCGGATACGAGTGACAGACACGTCCTTGCGCGACGGATCGCACCACAAGCGGCACCTGTTCACCACCAGTGACGTGGAGAACATCGTCGCAGCGCTCGACGGCGCAGGAGTACCCGTCATCGAGGTGACACACGGTGATGGACTCGGCGGCTCCTCGTTCAACTACGGCTTCTCCAGAACACCGGAGCAGGAACTGATTTCGATTGCTGCGAAGACCGCGAAGAACGCGAAGATCGCGTTTCTGATGTTGCCGGGTCTCGGCGTCAAGGACGACATCATCACCGCGCAGGGCAACGGTGCGTCGATCTGCCGGATTGCAACACACTGCACCGAAGCCGATGTGTCCGTTCAGCATTTCGGACTCGCACGGGAACGGGGGCTGGAGACCGTCGGATTCCTGATGATGGCGCACTCACAGCCACCCGAGGTGCTTGCCAAGCAAGCGCGGATCATGGCCGACGCCGGGTGCCAGTGTGTCTACGTCGTCGACTCGGCCGGTGCGTTGGTTCTCGAGCAGGTGTCGGACCGGGTATCGGCTCTCGTCGCAGAGCTGGGTGACGATGCGCAGGTCGGGTTCCACGGCCACGAAAACCTCGATCTGGCCGTGGCCAATTCGATCTATGCAGTCCGGGCTGGGGCGCAGCAGATCGACGGCAGCGCACGACGGTTCGGCGCGGGTGCAGGAAATACGCCGGTGGAAGCGTTCGTCGGGGTGTGCGACAAACTCGGCATCGAGACCGGCATCGACTTCTTCAAGATCGCCGACGCCGCCGAGGATGTGGTGCGTCCGGTGATGCCGGCGGAGTGCCTACTCGACCGGCAGGCGTTGATGATGGGATACGCCGGGGTGTACTCGAGCTTCCTCCGTCATGCCGAACGCCAAGCCGAGCGGTACGGCGTGTCCTCGGCGGAATTGCTGGTGCGGGCGGGTGCCCGGAAGTTGGTCGGTGGTCAGGAAGACCAGCTCATCGACATCGCCCTCGAACTCCAGAAGGAGGCGGTGGGCTGATTCACCTGGTGCGGCGCCACTAGGGGCGCAGCACCTCGATCACGCTCGCCCCGTCGTCGGCGCCATGACCGCGGGCAATCACGGCGTCGTACAGGGCTTCGACGGCGGCAGGTAGTCCGGCGGGAATTCCGAGGGACCGGCTGGTCTCGGTGATGTGTGCCGGCGTGGCGCCCATCATGGTGACAGTGCTCAGATCTCCTGGATAGGACCGAGCGTCGATGGACGTGCCCAGTCCCGGGCCGACGATGGCAGGAATAGCCGCGATCATGTCGAGAGCGTCCGGGACGAAGTCGCTCGCGGTGACCCCTGCTGTGTTCACCACTGCGGTGGCGTGGAGGATCGCGGACAATGCCGTCAAGAACACCGTGGGCCGTACATCTGCGGTATCGATGCCGCAATGGACGTGGTGTCCGGGAAGTGGAAGTCACTGATCCTGTGGGAGTTGAACAACTACGGCGTTCGACGCTTCGGCGAACTGAAGAAAGGCCTTCCCGGGGTCAGCGAAAAGATGCTCGTGCAGCATCTGCGCGAGATGGAGGAGGACGAGCTCGTTCACCGCGAGGTGTACCGCGAAGTACCTCCGCGCGTCGAGTACTCGCTGACCATGCACGGAAAGTCACTCAACGCTGCGCTAGGTTCGCTCGGTGATCGGGGAACCGAGCGCCAGCAGCGGCTCCGCCGCAGTGGCGCGGTTGAGTAGGTCAGAACACACTTGACCGCGCCACTAGTCGGGGACCGACAGAATCCCCTCCATCACCGCATGATCGATGGAGTCCTGCAACCGCGGGCACGAGTCCTGAGTCGCCGAACTACCCGATTCGCGGAAGACAGGGCACGACTCGGTCGGCCGTGACGTCCACTGGACCGACGTCTGCTTGAGACTGTTCTTGCGCACCAACACGCACGTTCCGCACGCGCGACATTCGACCGGCGTGAGCCTCGAATCGAGATAGTTCTCCTTGTCCAGGACCGTCTGCGCGTGGATCTCTCGAATCCGAGAGGGATCGTTCGCGAAATCAGGCGCCTTTGCCCACCTCACGCGTCGGCTTTCTCAGCAGCCTGCTTGGCGAGATTCTCCTCGACTTCGTGCTGCCACGCCTCGTTGGCTTTCGTGGTGTCGACCTCGAATTCGAAGCGCCCGGTCATCTTCTCGTCCACCTCGGCGACGTCGACGTAGAACTGGTCGTACCAGCGCCGCAACTGGTAGACCGGCCCATCTTCCTCACACAGCAAGGGATTGTCGATCTTGGTTTTGTTCTTCCAAATCTCCACGTCCTGAAGGAAACCGACGCTGATGCCTTCGGTGAATTTCTCCGCCAGTTTTGTTGCGGTCTTGTCGTCGATGCCGTCGGGCTTCTGCACGGTGATCCCCCACTGCAGGACGAACGAGTTCTGATCGATGGGGTAGTGGCAGTTGATCAGCACGCTCTTGACTTCGTAGCCGCCGTAGATGTTGGTCAGTGGATTGATCATGTACGACGGACCGTAATACGACGCCTCCGACATCAGGAGAGTGTCTCCGCCGTACTGCGACGCCATTCCGATGTCCGGACGGCCCTTCGTGTTCAGGTACTGCGACGCGATGTGACCTTCGAACACATTCTTGAAGTAGGTCGGGAAGGCGTAGTGGATGTAGAAGAAGTGCGCCATGTCGACGACGTTGTCGATGATCTCGCGGCAGTTCGCGCCCTCGATGACCATGGAGTTCCAGGTCCAGTCGGTCCAGTCGTCACTGTAGGCACCGTCGATACGCGGAATGGTCACGTCCTCGGGCGGTGGGTTGCCCTCGGCGTCGTTCCAGACGAACAGCTGTCCGTTCCGATCGAGCGTCGTCCACGTACGCGTCCGGGCCAGGGGCGGAACGCGTCGGGCGTAGGGGATCTCGGTGCACTTTCCGCTGGCACCCCAGCGCCAGTCGTGGAAGGGGCACGCGATCTCGTCGCCCTTGACGGTTCCTTGCGTGAGATCTCCGCCCATGTGTCGGCAGTAGCCGTCGAGGACGACGATCTTGCCCGACGAATCAGCGAACACCACCAGCTTGGTGCCGAAGGCAAGTACAGAGTGCGGGGTGCCGTCCATGAAACTCTTGGTCAGACCGAGGCAGTGCCAACCGCGTGCATAGCGAGTCGGTGTCTCGCCGACGTCGATCTCGCGAATCCTTGCCATGTGCACCCCTAACTTGCCAGCCGATAGTTCTACTAGAACACGTTATAGAATGACCCATGAAATGGCTAGTGAAAGCGTTGGAACGAGTTCTCGACAGTAACCGGAACGTGTTCTAGTCTGGGACGGGAACCCACTGAAGGCAGGAGTAGGCAATAGTGACTCACGAGGTGATGGAGAGGCTGGACGCCTTGCTGCCGGCGCTGCGCGAACGCGCGCAGGAGACCGAGGATTTGCGGCGTCTTCCCGACGAAACGGTCAAGTCTTTGCAGGAGACGGGTTTCTTTCGGCTGTTGCAGCCCGCGCAGTGGGGCGGCTACGAGGAAGATCCCGTGCTGTTCTACTCGGCGGTCAAGAAGATCGCGAGTGCCTGCGGATCGACGGGGTGGGTCTCGTCGATCATCGGCGTCCACAACTGGCACCTGGCGCTGTTCACGCAACAGGCGCAGCAGGACGTCTGGGGTCAGGACACCGACGTCAGAATCTCGTCGTCGTACGCGCCGATGGGCGCGGGAACCGTCGTCGACGGCGGTTACCGACTCTCGGGCGCATGGCAGTGGTCCTCCGGTTGCGACCACGCGTCCTGGGCGATGCTCGGTGGGCCGGTCATCAAGGACGGTCGACCGGTTGACTTCGTGACGTTCCTCGTACCGCGGGAGGACTACCGCATCGACGACGTCTGGAACGTGGTCGGTCTTCGCGGCACCGGCAGCAATACCGTTGTGGTGGAAGACAAGTTCGTCCCGACGCACCGAGTTCTGAGCTTCAAGAAGATGAACGACGGCACTGCCGAGGGGCTCGAGCGCAACACCGCTCCGGTCTACCGGATGCCCTGGGGAACAATCCATCCGACGACGATCTCGGCGCCGATCGTCGGAATGGCAGAAGGGGCGTACGCCGCACACGTCGAGCATCAGGGCAAGCGCGTCCGCAAAGCATTCGTCGGCGAGACGGGTAAGGACGACCCGTTCGCGAAGGTGCGTATCGCCGAGGCCAGTAGCGATATCGATGCGGCGTGGCGCCAGCTCTCGGGAAACGTCGCCGACGAATACGCAGTGCTGAAATCCGGCAAGGAAGTCCCCATCGAACTGAGACTGCGTGCCCGACGCGATCAGGTGCGTGCCACGGGCAGGTCCGTCGCGTCTATCGATTTGCTGTTCGAGAGCGCGGGCGCCTCTGCGTTGCAGAACGATGCTCCGCTGCAACGATTCTGGCGTGACGCTCACGCCGGGCGCGTGCACGCCGCGAACGATCCAGAACGTGCATATCAAATGTTCGGCGGAGGCGAATTCGGGCTCCCGTTGAAGGACACGATGGTATGACCGCGGTAGCCGAATCGATCACCTACGAGTCGACGTCGAAGTTTGCCCAGGTGCGCGAGGATCTGACCTTGCATTACCACGAAGCCGGCGTCGGCAACGACACCACGATCGTGCTGCTGCACGGCGGTGGGCCCGGTGCATCCGGCTGGTCCAACTTTGCCGCCAACATTCCGATTCTCGCGCAACACTTTCACGTATTGTGCGTCGACCAACCAGGATTCGGGCGGTCCGACAAACCGACCGAGCATCCACAGTACTTCGTGCACAGCAGCTCGGCTCTGAAAGATCTGCTCGACCATCTGTCGATCGATCGTGTTCACCTACTGGGGAATTCCCTCGGCGGAGGTACGGCGGTTCGGTTCGCACTCGACTATCCCGAGCGAGCGGGCAGATTGGTGCTCATGGGTCCCGGAGGGTTGAGCATCAATCTCTTTGCACCCGATCCCACCGAGGGCGTCAAGAATCTCGGCAACTTCTCTGCACCGCCCGGGCCGTCGAAGGAGAAACTGGCGGCCTTTCTGAAGGTGATGGTGTACGACCAGTCGCTGATCACCGAGGAATTGCTGCAACAACGCTACGAACAAGCATCGACGCCGGAGTCTCTCGCCGCGATGAAGGCGATGGGAAAGTCCTTCGGCGGCGCCGATTACGAAAAGGGCATGTTGTGGCGTGAAGCGTACAAGCTTCGGCAACGTGTGTTGCTGATCTGGGGTCGCGAGGACAGGGTGAATCCGATAGATGGAGCGCTCGTCGCGTTGAAGACCATTCCGCGAGCGCAACTTCACGTGTTCGGACGGTGCGGACACTGGGCTCAGGTCGAGATGGCGGACGAATTCAATCGATTGACCACTGCATTCTTGACCGAGGGGAGCTGAAGCAATGGGTATCCGTTCACTGGCCTACATGCGCATCGAGGCCACCGACATGGACGCCTGGCGTCAGTACGGCCTCAAGGTGCTCGGCATGATCGAGGGTAAGGGCGTCGTACCCGGTGCGCTGTACCTGAGGATGGACGACTTTCCGGCTCGTCTCGTCATCGTGCCGGGCGAGAAGGACCGCCTGCTGGTGTCGGGATGGGAGACTGCGAATGCGGCCGAGTTGCAGTCCGTTCGAGATTCCCTGGACGCAGCGGGAGTTCCGTACAAAGAGGGAACAGCGGAGCAGGTCCTTGACCGCCGCGTCGACGAGCTGATCGTGTTCGAGGATCCGTCGGGAAACACGCTCGAGGCGTTCCACGGTGCGGCGCTGGAGCATCGACGAGTGGTGAGTCCGTACGGGCACCGGTTCGTCACGGGCGAGCAAGGGCTGGGACATGTGGTGCTCTCGACGGACGACGACGACGTCTCACTGCGGTTCTACCGGGATGTTCTGGGATTCCGCTTGCGTGACTCGATGCGTCTGCCACCGCAGATGATGGGCAGACCGGCAGACGGACCGCCCGCATGGTTGCGGTTCTTCGGGTGCAACCCGCGGCACCACAGCCTGGCATTCCTGCCGATGCCGACTCCCAGCGGAATCGTCCACCTGATGATCGAGGTGGAGAATTCCGACGACGTCGGCTTGGCGTTGGATCGCGCGCTGCGGAAGAAGGTCCCGATGTCGGCGACACTCGGCCGCCACGTCAACGATCTGATGCTCTCGTTCTACATGAAGACGCCCGGTGGATTCGACATCGAGTTCGGCTGTGAAGGACGGCAAGTCGAGGATGATGATTGGGTGGCGCGCGAAAGTACAGCGGTGAGCCTGTGGGGGCACGACTTCTCGGTCGGGATGAAGTAATGACGTTCGATCCCCGTACGTTCCGGACCACTCTCGGCCAGTTCTGTACCGGGATCACCATCGTCACGACTCTCGACGGCGATGACCCTGTCGGATTCGCCTGCCAGTCCTTCGCGGCGCTCTCGTTGGAACCGCCACTCGTACTGTTCTGTCCGACAAAGGGTTCGAGGTCGTGGGCGGCAATCGAGAAGTCCGGACGATTCGCCGTCAACGTGCTGGGTGAAAATCAGCAGGACACGTGCGCCAGGTTCGGCTCGCGTGAGCCGGACAAGTTCGCCGGCGTGCAGTGGAGTCCGTCGGAACTGGGCTCGCCGATTCTGGCCGAATCGCTGGCGCACGTCGATTGCACGGTCGAGACCGTCCACGACGGTGGTGATCACTTCATCGTCGTCGGACGCGTGCATTCGCTCGGCGAGGTCAAGGGCGAACGCCCGTTGTTGTTCTACCGAGGTCAGTATTCCGGGATCGAGCCGGACAAGACTGTTCCGGCGCCGTGGCGCAACGATCTGGAGGCATTCTTGACTGCGGCTTCCTCGGATACTTGGCTGTGATGGGACTACCGTGATCCTTCGTGATCACTTTTCGTCGCGTCGTCGAAGCGGACTTTCCGCTGATCGCCGAGTGGCTGTCACAGCCCCACGTCGCGCGGTGGTGGAATCAGGAATTCACCCCGGAGGCAGTCGAGCGGGACTTCGGGCCGGTCGCGCGCGGCGAGGAACCTGCCGAGGACCTGCTGGCAATAGAGGACGACGTACCGTTCGCGCACGTGCAACGGTGTAGGTGGAGCGACTACCCGGAGGAGCTCGACGCCATTGCACAGTTCGTCGAGGTACCCGACGAGGCGACGACGATCGACTACCTCATCGGGGACGTCGCTCAGACGCACAAGGGCCGTGGCACCCGACTGATCGCTGCGCTCGTCGAGGACACATGGAAGGCGTACCCGGCGTCGAACGCCATCATCGTTCCAGTAGTTGCCGGCAACCGTGCGTCGTGGAGGGCGTTGGAGAGGGCAGGTTTCCGACGCGTCGGTGAGGCCGAGTTGCCGGCGGACAATCCGATCGACCCGCCGCTGCACTACGTGCAG